>JANNKS010000315.1:0-4849 GCA_031396425.1 Rhizobacter sp.
AAGGAGCGACAATTCCATGGCGACCAAGGTCCACCCCGCGCTCGCGGCGATCCGCAAATCCGGCGCCGACAAGGTGAAGGTGGCCTGCAGCGACATCGACGGCGTGTTGCGGGGCAAGTACCTGCACAGGGACAAGTTCGAGGGCGCGGTCGACAGCGGCTTCGGCTTCTGCGATGTGGTCTTCGGCTGGGACTGCGGCGATACCCCCTATGACAATGCGCAGGTCCCGGGGTGGCAGCACGGCTTTCCCGACGCCCTGGCCCGGTTGGACCTGAACACCCATCGCCGGGTACCCTGGGACGGCGGCGTGGATTTCTTCCTGGGCGAATTCATCAACGCCGACGGCACGCCGTTTCCGGTCTGCCCGCGCCAGACGCTGAAGCGGGTGCTCAAACGTGCCGAGAAGCTCGGCTTCGACGTGATGGCGGGCATGGAGTTCGAGTGGTTCAACTTCATCGAAACGCCGCAGAGCTGGGCCGCCAAGCAGGGCGTCGCGCCACAGAACCTGACGCCCGGCATGTTCGGCTATTCGCTGCTGCGCATGGCCGACAACCGCGAATTCTTCAATGCGCTGATGGACGAGATGGCCGCCTTCAACGTGCCGATCGAAGGCCTGCACACCGAAACCGGGCCCGGCACCTACGAAGTGGCGATCGCGTTCAGCGAAGCCCTCGCTGCCGCCGATCGCGCGATCCTGTTCAAGACCGGCGCGAAGGAGATCGGCAAACGATTCGGCATCATGCCCAGCTTCATGGCGAAATGGAGCCAGCGCTATCCCGGCTGTTCGGGCCACATCCACCAGAGCCTGTCGGATGGCAAGAGCAACCTGTTCTACGACGCGAAGTCCAAACGATCCATGAGCAAGCTGTTCGAGAGTTACCTCGCCGGCCAGGTGGCGTGCCTGATGGAGTTCGCGCCGATGTTCTGGCCCACCGTGAACAGCTACAAGCGCCTGGTCGATGGTTTCTGGGCCCCGGTGAAACCGACCTGGGGCCTGGACAACCGCACCGCGAGTTTTCGCGTCATCGCCGGCAGCCCGAAGGCGACGCGCCTGGAAACGCGCTGCCCGGGCGCAGACGTGAACCCGTACCTCGCGATGGCGGCGGTCATCGCCGCCGGCCTGGACGGCGTGGAAAAGGGTCTCAAACTCACCGCGCCGCCGATCACCGGCACGAACCAGGGCGCAGAAAACATTCCGCGCGCGCCGCGCTCCCTGCTGCGCAGCACACACAACTTCAAGGAGTCGAAGATCGCGCGCAACTGGCTTGGCGACACTTTTGTCGACCACTTCGCGGCAACCCGCGAGTGGGAGTACCGGCAGTGGCAGGACGCAGTGACGGACTGGGAGTTGAAACGGTACTTCGAGATCATCTGAGCGGCACCGGCGTACGCAAAGCTGCGCCGAACGGGATCTTCCATCGATACAGCGGCCCACAACGAACACCCCCAGCATGCCCCGCCCCCTGCCCCTGACGCTCTTCGACCTCGACCACACCCTGCTCGACGGCGACAGCGACGTGCTGTGGTGCGACTTCCTGATGGAGCGCGGCGTGCTGGAACGCGCCGAGTTCGAACCACGCAACCAGCACATGGAGAAGGGCTACAAGGCCGGCAGCGTCACACCGCAGGATTTCTGCGAGTTCTATGTGTCCACGCTGCGAGGCCGCACTCGAAGCGAATGGGAGCCGCTGCGGCGCGAGTTCTGCGACACCGTGATCGTGCCGCGCATCGATGATGCTTCGATGGCGCTGGTGACACGCCACCGCGACGCCGGTGACCTGGTCGTGCTGACGACCGCAACGAACCGGTTTCTGACCGAACTCACCGCCGCGCACCTGGGCATTGCGCACCTGATTGCGACCGAATGCGAGCTCGATGCCGGGCAGCGGTTCACCGGCCGTGTCGCAGGCACGCTCAACATGCGCGAAGGCAAGGTCACGCGGCTGCACGAATGGCTGACGGCGCAGCGCAGTCAGTTGAACGAGTACGACTCGACCCTCTACAGCGATTCGATCAACGACCTGCCCTTGCTGTGCGCCGTGCGGCGGCCGGTCGCCGTCAACCCCGACATGCGCCTGGCGGCCGAGGCGGCCGAACGCGGCTGGCCGGTGCTCACGTTGCGAGGTCTGCTGTGAAGCGGCCAGCGGAGCCATCGCAAAGCGAGGGTGACGTGAACCATTCGCCCCGCCGTGCGGCGTGGCAGAGTGCTCGGCTCGACGGTCCGACGCGCGCCCTGCTCGAACGCGACAGCGCAGTGTTCCTTCACCAGTCGGTCTCCACACCCTGCCTGAACGCGATCCGCAAGGCCGAAGGTGTCTACATCGAAGACCTGGCCGGCCGGCGCTACCTCGACTTTCACGGCAACAACGTGCACCACGTCGGCTATGCGCACCCGCACGTGATCGCGGCCATCAAGGCCCAGCTCGATGAACTCAGTTTTGCGCCACGCCGCTTTGCCAGTGACCGCGCGGTCGAACTCGCCGAGGCCCTGAGCGCACGCTTCCAGACGCTCTCCGGCACGCCGGGCAAGGTGCTGTTCACGACCGGCGGGTCGGACGCGGTGGAAGTGGCGATCAAGCTGGCACGAATCGCCACCGGCCGCTTCAAGACACTGAGCTTCTGGGACTCGTTTCACGGCGCAGGGTTTGGCGCGGCCAGCGTCGGCGGCGAGGCGCTGTTCCGCAATTCACGCGCGGTCGGGCCGCTGCTCAGCGGCACCGAACACGTTGCGCCGTTCGGCTGCTACCGCTGCGCTTACGGCCACGCCGTCGACGCGAACGGGCAGCCCTATCTGGATCGGTGCAAGCTCAGCTGCGCCGCCATGGTACGTTATGTGCTCGAGCGCGAGGGCGACATCGCAGCCGTCATCGCCGAACCGGCGCGTGCCGTCCCGTTCATACCGCCGCCGGGCTACTGGCAGGCGGTGCGCGAAGCCTGCCACGCGCATGGCACGTTGTTGATCTTCGACGAGATTCCCACCGGCCTGGGCAAGACCGGGCGCTTCTTCGCCGCTGAACACGACGGCGCCGCGCCCGACATCGTGGTGCTGGGCAAGGCGCTGGGCGGCGGCATTCTGCCGATCGCGGCGTGCATCGCACGCGCCGAATTCGACGTGGCGGGTGCCTATGCGTTCGGCCACTACACGCACGAGAAGAACCCAGTCGCTGCGGCGGCGGCCTTGGCCACGCTCGAGGTGATCGAACGCGAAGAGCTGGTCGACAACGCCGCGCGCGTGGGCGCCTACGCGCTCGAGCGCCTGCACGAGATGAAGCAGCGCCACGCGGGAATCGGCGATGTGCGGGGCCGCGGCCTGCTGATCGGCATCGAGCTGGTGCTCGAGCGCGGCACCAAGGCTCCGGCGAACGACGCCGCCGAACAAGTGCTCTACGCCGCGATGTCGCGCGGGCTGTCGTTCAAGACGACGATGGGCAACGTGCTGACCTGGACACCGCCGCTGATCGTGACGCGCGGGCAGATGGGCCAGGCGCTGGACATCCTGGACGCGTGCCTGTCCGAGCTGCCCTGACCCGGCGTGGCGCGGCTCAGGCCGGGCGCATCACCTTTTGCAGCACCTCGGGCCCGGCCCACAGCTCGTCGAGCTGCTTGAACTTCCAGTGCCGATTCGATTCACGACCGATGATGCGGTCGCTGCAGCCCATGTGGGCCAGGTCGAGCACCTCGGGGGGAATGTGCAGCTGCGAACTGGTGGAAAAGAACACCTTGACCTTGGGTTTCAGCAAGGTCTGCGGGTTCTGTTCCGTCACCACACCGAGCCGGCCCGACTGCATGCGAACCAGCGAGCCGACCGGATAGATGCCCAGGCTCTTGGCGAACGTCTGGAACACCGCCGGGTCGAACTGGCCGTTCTTGGACCAGTCGGCCATCTGCGCGATCGACTCGGCCGGGTCCCAGCCGCTCTTGTAGGGGCGGTTCGAGGTGATGGCGTCATACACGTCGCACACCGCACCCATCTTGGCCACCAGCGAAATCTGTGCATCGGCGAGCCGGTTCGGGTAGCCGCGCCCATCGGGGCGTTCGTGGTGATGCAGGCAGACGTCGAGTGCCAGGTCGTCGCCCAACCCGCTCTTGCTGAGCAACTCGTGGCCCCGAAGCGGATGGGTCTGGATCAGGCTGTACTCCTCGCTCGACAGGCGGCCCGGCTTGTTCAGCACGCCAAGCGGCATGCAGGACTTGCCGATGTCGTGCAGCAGGCCCGCCAACCCGGCCGCGCGGGCCTGGGCCTCGTCTTGCCCAAGCTGGCGGGCCAGTGCCACCATCAGCGCGCACACCGCCACCGAATACATGTAGGAGTAGTCGTCGTGGGTCTTCAGTCGCGCCAGGCTGACCATTGCGCCCGGGTTGCGCCAGACCGACGCAGTGATGTCATCGACGACGCGCAGGCACTGCGACGTGTCCAGCGCACGCCCCATGCGCGCCTCGTTCAACAGCGAGCGAACCGCTGCGCGCGATTGTTTGAACAGGGTTGCGGCGTGCCGCAATTCTTCGTCGAAGGGCGTTTCCCGGGCTCCGGCCGGCGCCGCCGCACCTTCGTCGACGCTCGCGACCTCCGCAACGGCCAGGCTGAGTGAGGGTTCGGCAGCAGCCGCATCACCATTGCGACTCTTGGCCAGGTCGATCCAGCAATGCGTGATGCCGCTGTCGCGCAGCTTGCTCAGGTCGGCCGGGTCGGTCAGGACGAATTGGGTCTTCCAGAACGGATGGTCGAGCCAGCCCCCGCACAGCTCGTGCAGGTGCATGCCCAACGTCAGTTCTTCGACCGTGATCTTCTTGAGCATGCTGCCGACTTGATCCCCAGCCACTCGACGGGCCATTGGTGTTATCGACCAGC
>JANNKS010000328.1:0-3490 GCA_031396425.1 Rhizobacter sp.
CAGCGCGCGCGCGAACTCGCTGGCTCGCGCCGAGCCGGACTCGATCGGACGATTGCCGGCGGTGCAAACCAAGATGTTCCTGCTCGTCGGCCTGATCGACGCCTCGTTCATCATCGGCACCGGTATCGCGCTGTGGTTCACCACCGCCAACCCGTTCCTCGCCCAGCTGGCGAACCTGCCCAAGTAATTCAGAGACCTTTGCCGCCGCATGCGGCGGCTTTGATCCTCAGCCGAAGGCACTCATGAGCATCACCGCGACATTCATCTTCCAGATGATCGTGTTCCTGATCCTGGTCGGGTTCACGATGAAGTACGTGTGGCCGCCGATCACGGCCGCGCTCGACGAACGCGCCAGGAAGATCGCCGACGGCTTGTCGGCCGCTGACAAGGCGAAAGCCGAGCTCTCGAACGCAAACAAGCGTGTCGAAGAACAGCTCTCCACCGCTCGCGCACATGCCACCCAACGCCTGGCTGACGCCGAGCGGTTGGCACAGGGCATGGTCGAAGAGGCGAAGACGCGCGCCAGTGAAGAAGGTGCCAAGATCATCGCTGCGGCGAAAGCCGAAGCGGCGCAGGAAGCCGTCAAGGCGCGCGAATCGCTGCGCGAGCAGGTCGCGGCGCTGGCGGTCAGGGGCGCTGAGCAGATTCTCAAGCGCGAAGTCAACGCCGGCGTGCACGCCGAACTGCTGACGCGTCTGAAAGCCGAGCTTTGAGCCATGGCTGAACTCGCCACCATCGCGCGGCCGTATGCCGAGGCGCTCTTCAAGGCCGCCGGCGTCGGTGACCTCGCGCAGCTTGCCGGGCAGGTGCAGGCGCTGGCCGAAGTGGCCGGCAATGCCCAGTTGCGGCAGTTCGCCGACAACCCCAAGACCACGGCGGCGCAGGTCTTCGACGTGATCACCTCGGCGATCAAGTCGCCCGTGTCGGCCGCTGCCAAGAACCTGTTGCGCGCGGTGGTCGACAACGGCCGCCTGGCCGCACTGCCGGCGATTGCGACGCAATTCCATGCGCTGGTGAACGCACGCTCGGGCGTTGCCGACGCGACGGTCTACAGCGCCTTCGACATTGCCCCCGGGCAATTGGCAGATGTGGTCGCCGCGCTGGAAAAACGCTTTGGCCGCAAGCTGAACGCCGCCGTGGTGCTCGCGCCCGAATTGATCGGCGGCATTCGCGTTGTCGTCGGCGACGAAGTGCTCGACACCTCGGTGAAAGCGCGGCTCGAACAAATGAAGATGGCCCTGACGGCGTAAGCCGGCGCGGCCCCGAGAATTCAACCTGCAGTCCAACCTGCTCCAGGGCGCTTCGCCCCGCAGACCGGAGATAAGCCATGCAACTCAATCCCGCCGAAATTTCCGAACTGATCAAGAGCCGCATCGAAGGCCTTGGCGTCTCGGCCGACATCAAGAACCAGGGCACCGTGGTCTCGGTCACCGACGGCATCGTGCGCGTGCACGGCCTGTCCGACGCGATGGCCGGGGAGATGCTGGAATTTCCCGCCACCGCGAGCGGCCAGCCCACCTACGGCCTGGCGCTGAACTTGGAGCGCGACTCGGTCGGCGCGGTGATTCTGGGCGAATACGAGCACATCTCCGAGGGGGACACGGTCAAGTGCACCGGGCGCATTCTGGAGGTGCCGGTCGGGCCCGAACTGATCGGCCGGGTCGTCAACGCGCTGGGTCAGCCGATCGACGGCAAGGGCCCGATCAACGCCAAGATGAGCGACGTGATCGAGAAGGTGGCACCGGGCGTGATCGCGCGCCAGTCGGTGAGCCAGCCGGTGCAGACCGGTTTGAAGTCGATCGACTCGATGGTGCCGATCGGCCGCGGCCAGCGCGAGCTGATCATCGGCGACCGCCAGACCGGCAAGACGGCGGTGGCGATCGACACGATCATCAACCAGAAGGGTCAGAACATGACCTGCGTCTATGTTGCGATCGGCCAGAAGGCATCGTCGATCAAGAACGTGGTGCGCGCGCTCGAAGCGAACGGGGCGATGGATTACACCATCGTGGTCGGCGCGTCGGCATCGGAATCGGCGGCGATGCAGTACGTCTCGGCGTACTCGGGCTGCACGATGGGCGAATATTTCCGCGACCGCGGCCAGGACGCCCTGATCATTTACGACGATCTGTCCAAGCAGGCGGTCGCGTATCGCCAGGTGTCGCTGCTGCTGCGCCGCCCGCCCGGCCGCGAAGCCTACCCGGGCGACGTGTTCTACCTGCACAGCCGCCTGCTCGAGCGTGCTGCGCGCGTCAACGCAGACTATGTCGAAGCTTTCACCAAGGGCGCCGTGAAAGGCAAGACCGGATCGTTGACGGCGCTGCCGATCATCGAAACCCAGGCGGGTGACGTGTCGGCATTCGTGCCGACCAACGTGATCTCGATCACCGACGGCCAGATCTTCCTGGAGACGTCGCTGTTCAACGCCGGCATCCGCCCCGCCATCAACGCCGGTATTTCGGTGTCACGGGTCGGTGGCGCGGCGCAGACCAAGCTGATCAAAGGCCTGTCAGGGGGTATCCGTACCGACCTGGCGCAGTACCGCGAACTGGCCGCCTTCGCGCAGTTTGCGTCCGACCTCGACGACGCCACCCGCAAGCAGCTCGATCGCGGTGCGCGCGTCACGGAGTTGCTCAAGCAAGCGCAGTACTCACCGTTGCCGATCAGCCTTATGGCTGCGACCTTGTTTGCCGTGAACAAGGGCTTCATGGACGATATCGACGTGAAGAAGGTGCTCGCGTTCGAACATGGCCTGCACCAGCATCTGAAGTCCAGCCATGCCGCGCTGTTGGCCAAGCTCGAGGCCGACAAGGCGCTCGAC
Source organism: Rhizobacter sp. (assembly GCA_031396425.1). Taxonomy (GTDB): domain Bacteria; phylum Pseudomonadota; class Gammaproteobacteria; order Burkholderiales; family Burkholderiaceae_C; genus JAEMQF01. The sequence continues at coordinate 2,822 of JANNKS010000328.1, forward strand.
AAGGCTGCCGAAGAGCAGCTGAACGGCGCCATCGCGGCGTTCAAGAAGTCGTTCAGCTGATTCGCCCGGGCACGCCTGCAAATGAACATCGTCACCCTGGGCCCGCGGGCTCGCAATCGTTCGCTGTTCCGCGAAGGTGCGCTGTGCACCTCCGAGGTGGCCCGGCGGAGGTAGAGACATGGCAGTCGGCAAAGAGATACGCGGCAAGATCAAGAACTTCGAAAGCACGAAGAAGATCACCAAGGCCATGGAGATGATCTCGGTCTCCAAGATGCGCAAGGCGCAGGAGCGCATGCGCGCTGCGCGCCCGTATGCGGACAAGATCCGCAACATCACGGCCAACCTCTCGCAGGCCAACCCGGAATACAAGTCGCCCTACATGCGCAAGGGTGGTGCAGCCAAGGCGAGCGGCTTCATCGTCGTCACGTCCGACAAGGGCCTGTGCGGCGGCTTGAATACGAACGTGCTGCGCGCCGTCACGAACAAGATGCGCGACGAGCAGGCCAGTGGCAACAGCGGTCTGGCCGTGGCACTGGGCAACAAGGGGCTCGGTTTCCTGAATCGCATCGGCGTGAAGGTGGTGAGCCATGCGACCCAGCTGGGTGACAAACCGCACCTCGAAAGGCTGATCGGCCCGGTCAAGGTGATGCTCGACGCCTTTGTCGAAGG
>JANNKS010000342.1:0-17467 GCA_031396425.1 Rhizobacter sp.
GTGCGCGAAGTGCTGGTGCCACGCCCGATAGAGGCCGAACGCCGCATGGTCGAGACGCTCAGAAAGCACATCCACACGGTGTTTGTGCGCAGTGACCCGGATGTGATTCGCCTGGACGACACCTTCACCCTTGCGCCGCAGATCAACGACAAACTGGTCTACACAGGCTACATCAGCCCGCCGCCGCCTGAAGTGTGGCCTGCACGCCGCAAGCAGATTCTAGTCAGCCAGGGCGGGGGCAATGTGGGCCGTGAGTTGATGCTGGCCGCCATCCAGGTTGCCCCTTTGATGCCCGAATACAGTTTTGTCCTTGCCGCAGGCTCGCGGACCGCGGACCATGAGGTCTCGGCACTGAATGCCAGCGTGCGCAGCAGCAATGTTCAGATCCGGCCATTTCTGGCCGATTTCCAGCACCAGCTCATGGCGTCCGCCGCGTCGATCAGCATGGGCGGTGACAACACGCTTCTGGATGTCATTTCAGCCCGGACTCCGGCCTTGGCCTATCCGTTCCAGGGCAACCCCGAGCAAAGTTTGCGCATCGCAAAATTCGCCAGCAAGGGCCTCTTGACGGCTCTGGCACCGGCCGATCTGGCTGCACAGCGTCTCAAGCCGCTGATTCTGCGAGCACTCAGTGCACCGCAGCCAGTGCATCAACTGCGCGCCGATGGCGCCCGGGTGACCAGTGAAAACATCAAGGACATCGTGCGGCGTTGCGCAGCGTAGCGCCTGAAAGCCACAGTGGGTGCACTCACATGATGAAGCCTGGCTGGCGAACACCCCCCTTGCTGCCGCTCAATGCAATCGTCGTGATCACGGGCGACTCTCCCGGCTCGATTCGATAAAAGAATTTGTTGCGCAGTCGAATTTCCTGCCAGCGCTCTTTCGGCCAATTCAGCAGGCTGCCCATCAGGACCCGATTGGTCGCGCGGTGTCCGACGATCAGGATGCACTGCCCTTGGTGCCGATCCAGCAACTCCTCGAGTATTTGCCCCGAGCGCAGTGCCAGTTCCGAAAACGTTTCGCCCTGCGGAACGCGAAATTGCCAGAGGTCTGTCTGCCACGCCGCCCAGAGAGACTGTGCCTGCACGTCACGCTCGTCCCGGTAGCGCCCCTGCAGTTCACCCAAGTGAATTTCATTCAGCGCCGGGAGCTCCACGATGGGCATTTTCCGAGCCAGCGCGGTGGGTTGTGCGGTTTGAACCGTGCGCTTCAAGGCGCTCGTGTAGATGGCGTGCAGCGGCTCGCCGCTCAGGCAGCGTGCCAAAGCCTCGCTCTGTTCCCGCCCCCGCGACGAGAGTTCGACGTCGAGTTGGCCGGTGATCAGGCTCTTGTGATTGGCTTCGCTCTGGCCATGACGTGCAAGGTAGATCGTTGTCAACGCGGTTCCACTTGGGTTGCAAGCCTTTAATTCTGGCGGTCTCGCTGCGTCTTGTCGATGTTGAGGCAAGCGCCATTTTTTTCGCGATCCTTGTACGGATTCGGATGCCCGGAACTCTGTCTGGCAGCGGTGCAATGAACGCAGACTGCTCGTACAGGCGCGACTCGCACACGAATCTCAGGAGAAAACGTGAAACTGACCGTTGTGGGAACCGGATACGTCGGCCTCGTCACGGGCGCGTGTTTTGCCGAAATGGGCAACGACGTGCTGTGTGTCGATCTCGATCAGCGCAAGATTGATCTGTTGCTGCGCGGCGAGATTCCGATCTTCGAGCCGGGCCTGAAGGAGATCGTGCAGCGCAATGTCGAGGCGCAGCGGCTGCATTTCACGTCGGACATCAAGGAAGGCGTGCGCTTCGGCACCATCCAGTTCATCGCCGTGGGCACACCGCCCGATGAAGACGGTGCCGCCGACATGCAGCATGTGCTTGCCGCCGCGCGCAGCATCGGCCGGCACATGACCGACTACAAGCTGGTCGTCGACAAGAGCACGGTGCCGGTCGGCACGGCCAGTGCGGTGCACGCCGCGATCACTTCCGAGCTCGCCGGGCGTGGCGTCAAGGTGCCGTTCAGCGTGGTGTCGAACCCCGAATTCCTGAAGGAGGGCGCTGCGGTCGAAGACTTCATGAAGCCCGACCGCATCATCGTCGGCGCCGATGACGAACGTGCCATTCACCTGATGCAGGCCTTGTACGGACCGTTCCAGCGCACGCGCGACAAATTCGTGCTGATGGACGTGCGCTCCGCCGAGCTGAGCAAGTACGCGGCGAATGCGATGCTCGCCACGCGCATCAGCTTCATGAACGAGCTGGCGCTGGTGGCCGAAAAACTCGGCGCCGACATCGAACAGGTGCGCCGCGGCATCGGCTCCGACCCGCGCATCGGCCACCAGTTTCTGTACGCCGGTTGCGGCTACGGCGGCTCGTGTTTTCCGAAAGACGTCAAAGCCTTGCTGCACAGTGCAGCGGACGTGGGCGAGCCGCTGCAGCTGCTCAGTGCCGTAGCACGCGCCAACGAACGGCAGAAGCACGTGCTGGTGAACAAGGTGACCGAGCGCTTCGGCGACAACCTGCAGGGCAAACACTTTGCGCTGTGGGGCCTGGCGTTCAAGCCCGACACCGATGACTTGCGCGAGGCCCCCAGCCTCGTGATCGTCACCGAATTGCTCAAGCGCGGTGCGCGCGTGACGGCGCACGATCCGGTGGCGATGGATGAAGCCCGGCGGGTGCTGGGCGACAGCCCGAATCTTCAGTTCGCGCCAACGCCGATGGATTGCCTCGAAGGGGCCGACGCGCTGCTCATCGTCACCGAATGGAAGGCGTTCCGCTCGCCGGACTTCGACCGCGTCGCGCGGCTGCTGCGCCAGCGTGTGGTGTTCGATGGCCGCAACCTGTTCGACCCCCAGGCGATGTCGGAGGCGGGCTTCGAATATTTCGCGATCGGCCGCGGTGCGGTTCTGCGCGAGGCGATGGCTGCCTGACTGACGATCGGCATGCCGGTGCGTCGGTGGACTGGCGCGCCGGCTTGCGTGCGGGCGGCTCCCCTATAGTAGGGAGCCAAGGCCATCCGACGGTTCGTCATGTCAACGCAGACCGCATCGCTCCCGCAAGACGCCCGCACCATCGCGCTGGTGAGCGTCGTCCACGCGGTCTCGCACTTTTTTCACCTCATCCTCGCCCCGTTGTTCCCCTGGCTCAAGGTGGAGTTCAGCCTGAGCTACGCCGAGCTGGGCCTGCTGATGTCGGTGTTCTTCGTCGTCTCGGGCATCGGCCAGGCGCTGGGTGGTTTTCTGGTGGACCATATCGGCGCTCGCCCGGTTCTCTGTGGCGGGCTGGCCCTGTTTGCGGCCGCCGCATTCGGCCTGGCCGGCAGCCACAGCTATGGCGCGCTGCTGTTTTTCTCGGGTTTGGCCGGCCTGGGCAACAGCATCTTTCATCCGGCCGACTTCTCCATCCTGAATGCCAAGATCAGCAAGGAGCGGCTTGGCCACGCCTATTCGGCGCACGGCTTGAGCGGCAGCCTGGGGTGGGCGCTGGCGCCGCTGTTCCTGGTGGGCATCGCCGAATTGGCCAGCTGGCGCACGGCGCTGGTGGCTGCCGGCCTGCTGGCGGCGGCGGTGCTCTTGCTGGTGCTTGCCTTGCGCGATTGGCTGCACGTCGCGCCCGCGCCGGTCGATGCCAAATTGGCGGGCCAAACGCACGTTGCACCCGAACGAGCGCTCGATTTCCTGAAGCTGCCTGCGGTCTGGTTTTCGTTCCTCTTCTTCTTCTCCTATGCGGTCGCCCTGGGCGGCGTGCAGAGTTTTGCCACCGAAGCGGCGCGCCAGCTGCATGACATCCCGGTGGCCTGGGCCGGCATGTTCCTGTCGATCTACATGCTGTGCGGCGCGGTGGGAATCGTCGCCGGGGGTTTTCTGGTTCGTGACCCGAACCAGGCCGAACGCGTCATCAGCATCGGGTTCGGCGCCGCGGCGCTGTGCGCGCTGCTGGTGGGCCTGGTGCCGTGGCCGGCGTTCATGGTCCCGGTGCTGATGGGGGCGATGGGTTTCGGTGCCGGTCTTTGCGGCCCCTCGCGTGATCTGCTGGTCAAGCGCGCTGCGCCACCGAATGCGACCGGGCGGGTCTACGGCGTGGTCTATTCGGGGCTGGACGTGGGCATGGCGCTCGCGCCCACGCTGTTCGGCTGGATGATGGACCACCGATTGCCGGTCTGGGTCTGGATCGGCATGGCGTTCTTCCAGGCGGTGTTGATCGTCAATGCCTTGCAGGTGGGCCGCAAGTCGCGGCTCACGCTCGGTGCCGCTTGAAACGTTGGGCGAATCATGGTTGAAAGTGCGAAGCAGCGCCCGGCCGGGCATGTGCTGGTCGAAGCGCTGATTGCGCAGGGCGTGAACACTGCGTTCGGTGTGCCCGGCGAGAGTTACCTCGCCGTGCTCGATGGTTTTTACGAACATCGCGACCACATCCGTTTTGTCGCCTGCCGCCAGGAGGGTGGCGCCGGGTTCATGGCCGAGGCACAGGGCAAGCTGACCGGCCGGCCAGGCATCTGCTTCGTCACCCGCGGCCCTGGGGCGACGAACGCAAGCATCGCGGTGCACACCGCGTTCCAGGACAGCACGCCGATGATTCTGTTCGTCGGCCAGGTGGCCAGCGTGCAGCGCGACCGCGAAGCGTTCCAGGAAATCGACTACCGGCAGATGTTCGGGCCGGGCACGCTCGGTCTGGCGAAGTGGGTCGGCGAAGTACACAGCGCCGATCGCCTGCCGGAATACGTGTCGCGCGCCTTTCACACCGCGTTGCAGGGCCGCCCCGGCCCGGTGGTGCTGGTGCTGCCCGAAGACATGCTGACCACACCCACGGCGGCTGCGGTATTGCCGTATGTCGAACCGGCGATTGCCTGGCCGGCGCCGGGCGCGCTGCGCGACTTGCGAAGCATGCTGCTCGAAGCACAACGGCCGTTCGTGATCGCGGGCGGCGGCGGCTGGACCGCACAGGCGTGTGCGGCACTGCAACGCTTCTCCGAAAGCTGGAACCTGCCGGTGGGTTGTGCATTTCGGTTTCAGGACCTGTTCGACAACCGCCACGCCAACTATGCCGGTGACGTGGGCATCGGCATCAACCCCAAGCTTGCGGCGCGCGTGCGCGACGCTGACCTGCTGCTCGCCATCGGCCCGCGCCTGGGCGAGATGACGACGAACGGCTACACCTTGATCGAAGCACCGCAGGCGCGCCAGCGCCTGGTGCACATTCATGCCGGCGCCGAAGAACTCGGCCGCGTCTATGCGGCGGATCTGAAGATGCTGGCCTCGATGGCGAGTGCGGCCAAGGCACTCGAAACCCTGTCGCCGCCGTCGGTACTGCCCTGGGGTGCGTGGACCAGCCAGGCGCATGCCGACTACGAGGCGAACCACGAGGCTCCACACGTGGCACCGCTGGACATGGCCGTGGTGGTCAAGACGATCACCGCGCGGGTGCCTGCCGACACCATCTACACCAACGGCGCCGGCAATTTCAGCGGCTGGCTGCACCGCTATGTGCGCTATGCCGGCCTGCACCAGGGCGGGCGCACCCAACTCGCACCGACCTCAGGCGCAATGGGTTACGGCGTGCCTGCGGCAGTGGCCGCTTCGTTACTCGAACCTGACCGCACCGTGATCAACCTCGCCGGCGACGGCGACTTCCTGATGACCGGCCAGGAACTGGCCACGGCCACCGGTTATGGCGCCGGGCGGGGCAAGGGCAAGCTGATCTGCATCGTGGTCGACAACGGGACCTACGGCACGATCCGGATGCACCAGGAGCGTGATTACCCGGGCCGGGTGAGCGGCAGTGACCTGTTCAACCCCGACTTCGCGGCGCTGGCCCGCGCGTATGGCTTCGCGGCCGAATGCATCACGCACACCGCCGAATTCGAAGCGGCGTTCGGCGCCGCACTCGAACGCAAGCAACCGACCTTGCTGCACCTGAAGCTCGACGCCGACGTGAGCACCACGCGCACCACGCTGTCGGCGATTCGCATTGCCGCACACCGACGCGGCGCGCCCTGACATGCCCGGAACGAGCCTGCCCACCCGCGCGGCTTTGGCGGCGTTGGCCGATGCCGAGCTGATCGGCGACATGCTCGACACCTGGCGCACCCGGCGCGGCAAGGTGGCGGCGCAGCCTTGGCGGCGCGAATACGCGCGCTACCACCCGGGGCAGGAGCCCTGGGCTGTGTGCCTGTACGAGGGCAGCGACGGCAGCCTGGTGCGCATCGAAGCGCTGTCGGATGCGCAGCACGCCGACATCGTGCCGTCCAAGACCGGGCCGCTGCGCATTGCCGAATTTCCCGACGATGCGGCACTGCCCGGCCTGGGCGAGGTGATGGCGATGTTGGAGCACGCGCAGGTGGTGCGCTACCGGCCAGGCCAGCGCTGCACGCTGCGCGGCTATGCGGAGGGGGCCGAGCGCATCGTGCAACTGATTCCCGGTGGCGAACGCATCTACAACGAGGCGCTCGCGCTCTGGGCGGCACACAAGCGCGGCGCACTCACGTTCGCTGTTGCCGAACCCTATGGCTGGCATGCACAAACCGCTTCGTTCTGGCAGGGTGTGGTGCCGGGCCGCTCGGTGGCCGCAGAACTGTTCGGGCCCGACGGCGAGCGCTTCGCGCATCGCATCGGCCGGGCGCTGGGTGAACTGGCGGCGTCCCGGCTCACACCGGCATTGAGCACGCCGGCTGCGGAGCACCTGGTGCACATTTTGCGATCGATCGCGCGCGCCGAACTGGCCTTGCCGGCACTCGCGCCCCGGCTCGAGCGCCTCAGCGCCGCACTCGAACAGCACCACGCGACCCTGGCACCGCGCGACACCGTGCCGGTGCACGGGGCCCCCAATGTGCACCGCTGGCTGGTGCAAGGCCCCAGGCTTGGCCTGGTCAGCTTTGATCGATTCGCGCTGGGCGACCCGGAGTTCGACCTCACGACGCTGGTGGCCGAACTGGAAACCGAAAAAGCCCTGACCCGTCCGATGGCGGCGATGGAGGCGGCGCTGATCGGCGGCTTCGAAGCCACGGGTGTGCGCATCGACCCGGCGCGAGTCGCCGTCTACCGCATTCACAAGCGCCTGATGACAATGGTGCGAACGGCCTGGGCCGCCCGGCCGGACGCGGCGCAGCGCGCTTCGCACCACCTTCAAACCGCCGAGGTGATGCTGGAACGGGCCTGAGCCCGACTCGGCCGCTCGACCCGCGCCGCGGCGCGCTCAGGCCCGTTCAGGCAGCAGCGCGCTCAGGTGTGCTCTTGCTGAGAATTCTGTCGAGCGCCTTTTCCAGGTTGGCGACTGTGCGGTCGACGTGCTGCAACTTGTCCAGACCGAACAGGCCGACCCGGAAGGTCTTGAAGTCAGTCGGCTCGTCGCACTGCAGCGGAACGCCGGCAGCGGTTTGCAGGCCTTCGGCGAGGAAGCTCTTGCTGCTGTGCAGGCCGGCGTCGTCGGTGTAGCTCACCACCACGCCGGGGGCCTGGAAACCCTCGGCAGCGACACTGCGGAATCCCTTGCCGGTCATCACGGCGCGCACCTTGCGGCCCAGTTCGACTTGCTGCGCGCGCAGTCTCTCGAAACCCAGCGCCTGGGTCTCGAGCATCGTGTCGCGCACCTTGGTGAGGGCGTCGGTCGGCATCGTGGAGTGGTAGGCATGGCCACCACCCTCGTAGGCCTCCATGATCTGCAGCCACTTGCGCAGGTCGAGCGTGAAGCTGGTGCTGGTGGTGTTGTCGATCGCGCTGCGGGCGCGTTCGCTCATCATCACGAAGCCGGCGCAGGGCGAACCGCTCCAGCCTTTTTGCGGCGCGCTGATCAACACGTCGACGCCGGTGGCGACCATGTCGACCCAGATCGCGCCGGAGGCAATGCAGTCGAGCACGAACAGGCCACCGCCTTCATGCACCGCATCGGCCACGGCGCGCAGGTAGGCGTCGGGCAGCAACATGCCGGCGGCGGTTTCAACGTGCGGCGCGAACACGACGGCCGGGCGCTGGGCACGGATCGTCGCCGTCACCTCGGCGATCGGCGCCGGCGCGTACGCCATCTGCCGACCGGCTGCGACGGGGCGCGCTTTCAGCACGGTCGCATCGCTGCTGATGCGGCCCATGTCCAGGATCTGCGTCCAGCGATAGCTGAACCAGCCATTGCGAAGCACCAGCACCTTCTTGTCGGTTGCGAACTGGCGTGCCACCGATTCCATGCCCGCCGTGCCGCCACCCGGCACGATCGCAACCGATTTGGCGTTGTAGGCCTCCTTGAGCACGCGTGACATGTCGCGCATCACGCCCTGGAACTTCTGCGACATGTGGTTCAAGGCGCGGTCGGTGAAAACCACCGAGTACTCTAGGTGGCCGTCCGGGTCGACTTGGGGCAGCAGGCTGGGCATGGAGATTCCTTCGGGGAGTGCGGAAATTCGGCAGGGGTGCGCAGGTTATCACCCCTGTGTCATTCGCGCCCGGCGTCAGAGGCCATTCGTGTGGGATCCTCGACGCCCCGCTGCAGTTGCTGGCCGGGGCAGCGCTCAAGGATTGGCCGTGGGGGCCGACAAAGCTGCGATGCGTCCCCGACGTGTTCCTCGCCTCGAAACCTTGCCCTTCAGGAGTGCTTTGTCATGATTCGAAACCTCTTTGCTGTCGCCGTCTTGTCCAGCGGTGCAGCAACTTGCTGGGCCGGTGAAGTCAATTTTGGCGCTGGCCTGCCCGGCGTCATGCTGGGCTATGCCCACCCGTTGACCGACAGCGTCACGCTGCGTGGCGACTGGGCGACGCTCGGCAAGCGCAACAAACAAACCACCGAAGAGGGCGTGCGCTACGACGCCGAAGTTGGATTCAACCGCCTGGGCCTGTTTGCCGACTGGTTCTTCTTCGGCGGCATGCGATTGACCGGCGGCGTGACGTTCAACAACCTCACCGCAGACCTGGTGGCGAAGGGCGACGGCACGCCGCTCACCATTGGCGGCCAGACGTTCACGTCCGACCCGAACGACCGACTCAACGTCAAGATCAGCTACCCCAAGACCACGCCTTACCTGGGCCTGGGCTATGGCCACCAGGCCAGCACCGGTTGGGGCTTCACGTTCGACCTGGGCGCCTCGTATGGCAAGGCCACGCTGAGCGAAACCCACTCCGGCCCGAACCTGGGAAACCCGGCAACGGTGAGCCAGGCCGACATCGACCGCGAATTGGCCGAGCTGCGCGAAGGTGTCGGCAAGATCCGGTTCATCCCGCAAGTCAGCCTGGGGCTCAACTACCGGTTCTGACGCGGCGGGCGGCGCCGACAGGCCCGGCCCGAATCGGGCCAGAATCAAGCCTGATACAACGCTTCGGGCCGACCATGACCGCTTCCGATTTCTCGACCTGCGACCTGTGCGATACCCACAAGGCCGCCAGCGACGGCGCGTTTCGCGTGCTGCCGCCTGTCTTCCGTGACTTCGGCAAGCGCAGCCGGTTTGCCGGGCTGGTGAGCACCGTCAAGTGTTTCGAAGACAACTCGGCGGTCAAGGCGGCGCTGGAATCGCCGGGCCACGGCAGGGTGCTGGTGGTCGATGGCGGCGCGTCATTGCGGCGCGCCTTGGTCGGCGGCAACATCGGCGCATCCGCCGCGCGCAACGGCTGGGCCGGCGTCGTGGTGAATGGCTGCGTGCGTGACGTGGCCGAACTCGCCGAGTGCGACGTCGGCATCCGCGCGCTGGCGGTGATTCCACTGCCCACCGAGCGGCGCAACGAAGGGCAACGCGATGTGCCGGTGCTGATCGATGGCGTCTGGGTTCGTCCCGGCGACTGGCTGGTTGCCGACGCGGACGGCATCGTGATCATGGCCAGGCCGGCGACATGAACGCCCGCCGGGCGCTGTTGGGCGCCTTGCTCACGGCGTGTTGCTTCACCGGGGTCGCACAAAACGCCGAGACGCCGCGTGCGGCGCTTCCGGCGTCTGCGGTACACCCCGCGCTTTCCGGGCCGGCCATCGTGGAGGCCTTGCGCAGGGGCGGCCTGGTGATCTACTTCCGCCACACGGCGACCGACTTCTCGCGGCGTGACGATGCGATGAAGGGCTACGACGACTGCGCCAACCAGCGCCTGCTGTCGGCGCAAGGGCGCGCCGACGCGACGCTTCTCGGGCAGCGCATTCGCGCACTCAAGCTGCCCGTGGGCGAGGTTCTGGCCAGCCCGATGTGCCGCACGATGGAACATGCCAGCCTGACCTTCGGCCGCGCGCTGCCGACGCCCGAACTGCGCGAGGCCGACGCAGGCGACTACCCCGGCTTGAAGCAGCTTCTGGCCAAATCGGTGGCCAAGGGCGCCAACCGTTGGGTCGTGGGCCACGGCACTCCGTTTCGCATTGCCACGGGCGAACCGCAACTGGCCGAAGGCGAGGCGGTGGTGATCCGCCCGGGCTCAACGCAGTGGGCGGTGCTGGCCCGGATCACGATTGATCAGTGGTCTGCGTTTCCCCTGCGGTGAAGGCCGCGCCGCGCACTCGCCCCACCACCTCAGGCAGGCACCGACGGCAAGCCTGACAACGCCATCGCAAGCTCGGCTTCGTCGTAGTCCTGGTCGACCAGCTTGCCCGCCGCATAGGCGCTGTAGGCCGACATGTCGAAGTGGCCATGGCCACACAGGTTGAACAGGATCACCTGCGAGCGGCCTTCGCGCTTGCAGCGCAGCGCTTCGTCGATCGCACCGCGCACCGCGTGGTTCGCTTCCGGCGCCGGCACGATGCCCTCGGCTCGCGCGAACAGCACGCCGGCTTCGAAACACGCCGTCTGCGGATACGCCTTGGCCTGGATCAGATCGAGCTGCGCCAAATGCGAGACGAGCGGCGCCATGCCGTGGTAGCGCAGGCCACCGGCGTGGAAACCCGGCGGCGTGAACGTCGAGCCCAGCGTATGCATCTTGGTCAGCGGCGTCAGATGCGCCGTGTCGCCGAAGTCGTAGGCGTAGGTGCCCCGCGTGAGCGACGGACAGGCGGACGGTTCGACCGCCACGATGCGGCGCTTCTTGCCGCCGCGCAACTGCTGGCCGATGAACGGGAACGCGATGCCGGCGAAGTTGGAACCGCCTCCGGTGCAGCCGACGATCACATCGGGGTCGTCACCCGCCATTTCGAGCTGAAGCATCGCCTCCTGGCCGATGATGGTCTGGTGCATCAGCACATGGTTCAGCACCGAGCCGAGCGAATACTTGGTGTCGTCGTGGGTCGCGGCCACCTCGACCGCCTCGGAGATCGCAATGCCGAGCGATCCCGGGTGCTCAGGGTTCTTCGCCAGGATCGCGCGGCCGGAATTCGTTTCGTTCGAAGGTGAGGCGATGCAGCGTGCGCCATAGGTCTCCATCAGCGCCCGACGGTACGGTTTCTGGTCGTACGAGACCCGCACCTGGAAAACCGTGACGTCGATGCCGAACAGCGAACCCGCGAACGCCAGCGACGAGCCCCATTGGCCGGCGCCGGTTTCGGTGGTCAGCTTCTTGATGCCGGCCTGCGCGTTGTACCAGGCCTGCGGCACGGCAGTGTTGGGCTTGTGCGAGCCGGCGGGCGACACGCCTTCGTACTTGTAGTAGATGCGCGCCGGTGTCTGCAGCATCTTCTCGAGGCGATGTGCACGAAACAGCGGTGAGGGCCTCCACAAGCGAAATATTTCACGCACCGGTTCCGGAATTGGTATTTCGCGCTCGGTGCTGACCTCTTGCATGATCAGTTCCATCGGGAACAGCGGCGCCAGGTCGTCGGGGCCGACCGGTTGCAGCGTGCCCGGGTGCAGCACCGGGGGCGCTGGAACCGGCAGGTCGGCGGCGATGTTGTACCAGTGCCTGGGCATCTGGCTCTCGTCGAGCAGGAACTTGGTTTGTGCGCTCATGATGGGGTCCTCGAAGCGTGGCGGATACGGCTGGACAGACCATCCTAGAACGTCGCGGGCGCAAGCGAAATGCTCGCTTGCCCGCAGCCCGGCGGTTGCGCCTTCACCGGCGCTCGGCCGGCATACCCGAGCAAACTACTGGGCAAGCACCTCGAGGGCACGGTCCATGCCCCCGGCCATGATCGAAATCATGGCCTGTTCGCGCACCGGCGGTTCGGGGTGGTAGGCGATGCTCAGGCGGCCACCGCAGTGGGCGTGCCGAGCGAGCGCAGCACGTCGCGAATCATCTGGGCGCGGTCCTTGGGCAGCAGCGTTTCCCGCTCGATGCGCAGTTTGTCGTTACCGGCCAGCTTGATGTGCTTGTGCTTTTGCACCAGTTCGATGATGCGCAATGCGTCCACGGGCGGATTGGGCTTGAAGCTGATCACCATCAGGCGCGGTGCGGCGTCGATCTTCATCACGCCGTACGGCTTGGCGAGAACGCGCAGCCGGTGTACGTCGAAAAGCGTCTGGCCCTGCGACGGAAGTTTGCCGAAGCGGTCGGTGATTTCTTCCAGCAGCGCGTCGATCTGCTCGGGTTTCTCGGACGTTGCGAGGCGCTTGTAGAGGTTCAAGCGGGTGTGCACGTCGCCGCAGTAGTCGTCGGGCAGCAGTGCGGGCGAGTGCAGGTTGATTTCGGTCGTGACCGACAGTGGCGCCAGCAGGTCGGGTTCATGGCCTGCCTTGAGGCAGCGCACCGCTTCGGCCAGCATGTCGTTGTAGAGCTGGAAGCCCACTTCCATCATGTTGCCGCTCTGGTTTTCACCCAGCACTTCGCCGGCGCCGCGGATTTCCAGGTCATGCATGGCGAGGTAGAAGCCCGAGCCCAGTTCTTCCATCGCCTGGATGGCGTCGAGCCGCATCGCCGCCTGCTTGGTCAGGCCTTCGACATCGGGCACGAGCAGGTAGGCATAGGCCTGATGGTGCGAGCGGCCGACGCGGCCGCGCAGCTGGTGCAGCTGCGCCAGGCCGAACTTGTCGGCCCGGCTGATCACGATCGTGTTCGCGCTGGGCACGTCGATGCCGGTTTCGATGATCGTCGAACACAGCAGCAGGTTGTAACGCTGTGCGACGAAGTCGCGCATCACGCGTTCCAATTCGCGCTCGGGCATCTGGCCGTGCGCGATCGCGATGCGCGCCTCGGGCACGAGCTCAGTGAGCTTGTCGCGCCGCACCGCGATGGTGTCGACTTCGTTGTGCAGGAAATAGACCTGCCCGCCGCGTTTGAGTTCGCGCAGCACCGCCTCGCGGATCACGCTGCTGCCTTCGTTCCTGACGAAGGTCTTGATCGCCAGGCGCCGCTGCGGCGCGGTGGCAATCACCGACAGGTCGCGCAGGCCTTCGAGCGCCATGCCCAGGGTGCGCGGTATCGGCGTGGCGGTGAGCGTCAGAACATCGACTTCGGCGCGCATCGCCTTGATCGCCTCTTTGTGGCGCACGCCGAAGCGATGTTCTTCGTCGATCACGAGCAGCCCGAGGCGCTTGAAGTGGATGTCCTGGCTGAGCAGCTTGTGCGTGCCCACGACGATGTCGACCGTTCCGTCGGCCATGCCCTCGAGCGCCGCCTTGACTTCCTTGGGTGAGCGAAAGCGCGACAGCTCCGCCACCCGCACCGGCCACTTGCCGAAGCGGTCCGAGATGTTCTGAAAATGCTGCTCGGCGAGCAGCGTGGTGGGCGCCAGGATGGCGACCTGCTTGCCGCCCGTGACGGCAACGAATGCGGCGCGCAAGGCGACCTCGGTCTTGCCGAAACCCACGTCACCGCACACCAGCCGGTCCATCGGCTTGGGCGACACCATGTCCTGAATCACGGCATGAATGGCGGCGCGCTGGTCGGCAGTTTCTTCGAAGCCGAAGCTGGCGGCAAAGGCTTCGTAGTCGTGCGGCGTGAAGCGGAACGCGTGGCCTTCGCGGGCGGAGCGACGCGCATAGAGGTTGAGCAGCTCGGCGGCCGTGTCGCGCACCTGTTCGGCAGCTTTGCGTTTGGCCTTCTCCCACTGGCCTGAGCCGAGCCGGTGCAGCGGCGCCTCCTGGGCGCTCACGCCGGTGTAGCGGGCGATCAGGTGCAGCTGCGACACCGGCACATACAGCGTCGCCTTGTCGGCGTATTCGAGGTGCAGGAACTCGCTTGCCTCGGTGTCGTCACCGAGCGTGATGTTCTTCAAACCCACGTAGCGACCGATGCCGTGGTTGACATGGACCACGGGGTCGCCGATCTTGAGCTCCGACAGGTCCTTGATCAGCGCATTGACGTCGCTGACCTGTTCCTGCTTGCGGTGGCGCCGCGCGGCAGGCCGGGTGGCGAACAGTTCCGTCTCGGTGACGAATTCGACCGCGATGCCGGCTTCAGGCTCGTGCCAGAAAAAACCTTCCGCGAGTGTGGCCACGCCGAACGCGCAGCGCTCGTCGCCGGCCAGGAATTCGGCCAACGACGCGACGCTGGGCGGATCGATGCGGTTGTCGCGCAGCAACTCGAGCAGGGTTTCGCGCCGGCCCGCGCTCTCCGCAACGATCAGCACTCGGTGTGCGGTGGCTGCGATGTGGCGCTGCAAGCTCCTCAGTGGCTCGGGTCCGCCGCGTTCAACCGCCAGATCGGCCAGCGGGCGCGCCCAGGCGGTCCTGGATTCGTCGTCGGTGATTTGGGGTGCGGTGACGGCCCCGTTGGCGCTGTCTGGCTCGCCCGCCAAAGCCTTGTTCCGAATCGCCAGCGTCGCGAAGGCGCCCGCCCGAGTGAACCAGGCGTCGGCCTTGAGGAAGATGTCCTCTGGCGGCAGGATGGGGCGCTCGCGGTCGGCGGCCAGAAACCGGTGCCGCTCGCGCGTGTCTACCCAGAACCGGTTCAGCGCCGCGTCGATGTCGCCGTGCAGCACCACGGCGGTCGGGGGCGCAAGGTAGTCGAAGATCGTCGCGGTGGCGTCGAAGAACAGGGGCAGGTAGTACTCGATGCCCGCGCTGGCGATGCCGGTGCCGATGTCCTTGTAGATGCGTGCCTTGCTCGGGTCGCCTTCGAGTCGCTCGCGCCAGCGGGATCGAAACGCATTGCGCGCCGCTTCGTCCATCGGAAACTCGCGCCCGGGCAGCAGGCGCACTTCGCGCACCGGGTACAGGCTGCGCTGCGTGTCCGGGTCGAAGGTGCGGATCGAATCGATCTCGTCGCTGAACAGGTCGACCCGGTAGGGCACCGCCGAGCCCATCGGGAACAGGTCGATCAGGCCACCGCGCACCGCGTATTCGCCGGGCGAGACGACCTGGCTCACGTGCGTGTACCCCGCCAATGTGAGTTGCGCCTTGAATTCGGTTTCGTTGAGTCGCTCGCCTTGCTTGAAATGAAACGTGTAGGCGGCCATGAAGCTCGGGGGCGCGAGCCGGACCAGAGCCGTGGACGCGGGCATCAGCACCACATCGACGTCGCCTTGGCGAGTTCGCCACAGCGTGGCCAGCCGCTCAGAGATCAGGTCCTGATGCGGTGAGAAGTTGTCGTACGGCAGAGTCTCCCAGTCGGGAAACACCGCCACGCGCAACTCCGGCGCGAAGAACACCAGTTCGCCTTCGAGCCGCTGCGTGTCGGCGGGTTCGGCGCAGAAGATTGCCGTGACGCTGCCCTGCGCCTTGCGCTGTTCGGCGAAGCGCGCCATCAGCAGCGCATCGGCCGAACCGCAGGGGCGGGGCAGGGTGAAGCGCTTGCCGGGCGCGATGGAGGGCAGGTGCATGCGAATCGGGCGACAAGCGACAGGGGGCGACAAAAATGAAGTCGCCCCGCGAGGCGACATCCCGCGGGGCGACCGTGCGGCGAATTATAGAATTCACGCCTTCATGGTGGCCCAACTTCCTGCCGAGCCGGCTGTCGGCGACGAGCGCCTGTTCGCTCTGGTGCCCTGCGCCGGCGTCGGGGAACGTGCGGGAGTGGGATTGCCCAAGCAATACAGCGCGTTGGCCGGTCGGGCGGTGGTGGCCCATACCCTGCAGGCATTGGCCAGCGTCAGCCGCCTGGCGAACACGCTGGTGGTGCTGAGCCCGACCGACACGATGTTCGAGCAGCACTGCCCGCAGTTCCAGGGCTGGCTGGCGCGCTGTGGCGGGGAAACGCGCGCGCTGAGCGTCAGCCATGGCCTGGACGAGCTGTTCCAGCGTGGGGCACGCGCCCGCGACTGGGTGCTGGTGCACGACGCGGCGCGTTGCCTGCTGCGGCCTGCCTGGGTCGACCGCCTCATCGATGCCTGCCTGGGTGACGCGGTGGGTGGCCTGCTCGCGATGCCGGTGGCCGACACGTTGAAGCAGGAAACGAACGGCCGCGCGACCGGAACCATACCGCGCTCAGGCAAGTGGGCGGCGCAGACACCGCAGATGTTCCGGCTGGGCTTGTTGCGCGATGCGCTCCAACGGGCCGGCGCCAACGTGACGGACGAGGCCAGCGCTGTCGAGGCGGCGGGGTTTCAGCCCAGACTGGTGCCCGGTGCAGTGGAGAACATCAAGCTCACCTGGCCGGAAGATTTCGACCTCTCGCAGCGCCTGCTCGGCAGTGCCCGGGCATCGGCGAGCGGCACTGGATCATCCCACTTGGAATCAAGGTCATGAATCTTGCGGGCTTGCGCGTCGGCGAGGGCTGGGATATTCATCTGCTGGTGGCGAACCGGCCGCTGGTTCTGGGCGGCGTGATCATTCCCCACACCCATGGCTTGCTCGGTCATTCGGATGCTGATGCGCTGTGCCACGCGATCACCGATGCGCTCTTCGGTGCTGCGGCGATGGGCGACATCGGCCGCCACTTCCCCGACACCGACGAACAATTCAGGGGCGCCGATTCGCTCGCCTTGCTGGCCGAAGCAGCGCGCCGCGTGCGCGGCGAGGGCTGGCAGATCGGCAACGTAGACAGCACCGTCATCGCCCAGGCGCCGCGCCTGGCACCGCATATCGCGGCGATGCGCCAGCGCATCGCCCAGGCGCTGCTGGTTGGGGTTGCTCAGGTCAACGTCAAGGCCAAGACAGCCGAGGGGCTGGGCCCGGTGGGGCGCGGTGAGGCGATCGAGGCACGTGCCGTCTGCCTGATTGCGAAGCCCTGAGGGTCCTGCGCAGCGAGTCCTCGCTCGAAGGCGGTGGATTCACGCGGCGCGCTTGAGGCGCATCACGACCATCAAACCGCCATCGTCGGCATTGCTCAGCTCGAACGTTCCGCCCATGCGCTGGATCGCCTTGTCGACAATCGCCAGGCCCAGGCCAGCGCCGGTGGCTGCGGTGCGCGCAGAGTCGCCACGAAAGAACGGCGTGGTGAGCTGGCCGAGTTTGGCGGGGTCGACGCCGGGACCGTAGTCACGCACGCTGAGGATCACCCACGGCCCGGAGCGCGCGTAGCTCACCAGCACGCGCGCGATGCCGGTGCTCGTGCTGCGCCCATAGCGGCGGGCGTTCTCGAACAGGTTCTGGAACACACGGCCGAGTTCGGTGGCATCGGCCAGCACCTTGGTGTCGATCGCGACGCGCGAGACGATCTGAATTTCACTCGGGTCGCGAAACGCCGCCATCTCGCGTTCGACCAGGCTGCTCACGTGTGGATACACTCGCAACCAGCTCGTTTCATCCAGACGAGCAACTCCTCATCAAGCGTAGTAACACGCGA
>JANNKS010000418.1:0-4360 GCA_031396425.1 Rhizobacter sp.
GATCGCCGCCGTGCCGCCACCACCGTTGCTGGTGATGACCGGGCTGGCGTCGTTGACGGGGTTTACCGTGACGCTGATCGCCTGCGTGGCGCTGAGGCTGCCGTCGCTGACCTGCACCGTCACGTCGTAGACGTTGTCGGCACCGGCGTCACCCGGGGTCTCAAAGTCGGGCGCGGTGACAAAACTCAACACGCCGGTGCTGGCATTGATGCTGAACAAAGCCTGGTCGGCCCCGCCGCTGATCGAGTAGGTGAGCGTCTGCGCCGGCAGGTCGGCGTCGGTCGCAGTGACGGTGGTGACGGCGCTGCTGTTCTCCGCGACGCTGATCGCCGCCGTGGCGCCGCCACCGTTGCTGGTGATGACCGGGCTGGCGTCGTTGACCGGGTTCACCGTGACGCTGATCGCCTGCGTGGAGCTCAGGCTGCCATCGCTGACCTGCAACGTCACGTCGTAGACGTTGTTCGCACCCACGTCGCTCGGGCTCTCGTAGTCGGGCGCCGTGGCGAAGCTCAGCACGCCGGTGGTGGCGTTGATGCTGAACAGCGCGGCATCGGCGCCGCCGGCGATGCTGTAGGTGAGTGCCTGGGCCGGCAGGTCGGCGTCAATGGCGACGATGGTGGTGACGGCGGTCGTGTTCTCGGCGATGCTGACGGACGCACTGGCGCCGCCACCGTCGCTGCTGATGTCCGGCGCGTTGTCGTTGACCGCCGCAATCGTGACCGCGATGGCCTGCGTCACGGTCAGCAACCCGTCGCTCGCCTGCACCGTAACGTCGTAGACGTTGTCGGCCCCGGCGTCGCCTGGGGCCTCATAGTCGGGTGCCACGACGAAGCTCAACGCGCCGGTGCTGGCGTTGATGTTGAACAGCGCCTGGTCGGCGCCGCCGACGATGCTGTAGCTGAGCGTCTGCGCCGGCAGGTCGGCGTCGCCGCCGATCACCGTGGTGACGGCCGTGGCGTTTTCCGAAACGCTGATCGACGCCACCGCGCCGCCACCGTCGCTGGTGATCACCGGGCTGTTGTCGTTGAGCGGGTTCACCGCGACGCTGATGGCTTGCGTCGTGCTCAGGCTGCCGTCGCTGGCCTGCACCGTCACGTCGTAGCTGTTGTCGCCATTGAAGTCGGTCGGCGCTTCGTAGTCGGGCGCGGCAAGAAAGCTGAGCACGCCGGTGTTGCTGTCGATCATGAACTTCGCAGCATCGGCGCCGCCGCTGATCGAATAGACCAGCGTGGTCCCGGCATCGGCATCGGTGGCCGCGACGGTGGTGACCGCTGCGCTGTTCTCAACCACCTCGATCGAGGCGCTTGCACCCGCACCATTGCTGGTGATCAGCGGGTTGTTGTCGTTCATGTCGATCACCGTCACGGCAATCGCTTGGCTGTCGAAGAACGTGCCGTCACTGACCTGTACCTGCACGTCGTAGACGTTGTCACCGCCTGCATCGGCGGGGGCTTCGCGGTCAGGCGCCGCAATGAAACTCAGCGCGCCGGTCGTGCCGCTGATCGTGAAGTGACCCGCATCCGCGCCCCCCACGATCGAATAGGTCAGCGTCTGTGCCGGCAGGTCCGGGTCGGTGGCGGTGACGCTTGCCACCGTCACGCCGTTCTCGGCAACGCTCAACGCGGCGCTCGCGCCGCCGCCGTGGCTGGTGATCACCGGCGCGCCATCGTTGACGCTGCCGACCGTGACCGTGATCACCTGGCTGTCGGTCGCGCTCGCGTCGCTGACCTGCACCGTCACGTCGTAGACGTTGTCGGCACCGGTGTCGCCAGGCGATTCAAAGTCCGGCGCGGCCAGGAAGCTCAGCACGCCGGTCGAGCTGTCGATCGCAAAGCGCGCGGCGTCCGCGCCGCCGACGATGCTGTACGTCAGCGTGTCGCCGTTCGCGTCGCTGGCTGTGACCGTGGTCACCGCGGCGGTGTTTTCGGGGACATCCACTGTCGCCGTGGCGCCGCCGCCGCTGACGATCACCGGCGCCTGGTTGACAACGTCGATGGTCAGCGTGCGCTGCGTCGGGTCGAGGTCGACGCCGCCGTTGGCGGTGCCGCCGGCATCGCGCACCTGGAAGCCGATCGTCGCGTAACCCGTGCCGTCCGCACCCAGCGCCGGCTGGAACAGCAACTGGCCGGCGTCGAGCTGCGCGACGCTCACCTCCGTCGCCCCGGTAAGCGCGGTGCCGTTCAGGCGCAGCGTGCCGGCACTCGGCAATTGCACGAGTACCGCGGCGAAGGCGTCGCTCTCGCCCTGCGCATCGTTGTAGCCGAAGTCGGCGCGCACCAGCGTGCGGCTGCCGTTCCTGTCGACCACCAGTGTCGTGCCCGCGCCGCTCGGCGCGTCGTTGACGGCGTTGACCGTGATCGTCATGCTGTCCGAGTCGCTGAGCCCCCCGCCGTCGCGACTCACCATGACCAGGATGTCACCACCCACGTGGTTGGCATTGCCGCGGTAGGTCAGTGAAGCCAGCGTCGCATTGATGTCGGCCTGGGAGCCGGCAATCGTCAGCACAGCACCGTTGTTCGCGCCGGCTGAAATGGTCGCCGCGCCTGCCAGCGTGACCTGCAGTGTGCCGTTGGAAACGCTGAGCGCCGTGGTCACGAGTTCGTACACCGCGACGCCGCCGCCGCTTTCCGGGTCGGCCACCGACACACCGGCAATCGCGGTGGCGGCGTCCTCGAACACAGCCTGTGCGCCAGGGATCGCATTGACGGGCGCGGTGTTGGCCAAGCCGGTGAACTCGTAGGCACCGATGTCGGCTGCGCCGGCGCGCAACGCGCCGCGCTGGTCGGTAGGCGGCGCCGCGAGTGCATTGCCCGCGTCGATCGCCGCACTGCCGGGCAAGAGGGCATGCGTGTTCGTCGTGCCCCCATTGTTCTGCAACGCGCCCAACAGAGGGTCGGTGTTGCTCTGGTCGCCGGGCTGGCTCAGGCCCAGCGTGGTGCCGCTGTCGATGTTGTTGCCCAGGCTGATGACCGCGGTGTTCGCGTTGCCGCCGGTGTTGGCGGCGACGATCGTGTTCTGCAGCGAGGCGCTGCCGGAGCCGGAGATGAAGATGCCGCCGCCGCTGGCTGCGGTGTTGAAGGCGATGGTGGAATTCACGACCGCAACCGGCTTCTTCGTGTAGAGCGCGCCGCCCGAACCGCTGGCTTGGTTGCCGCTCAGCGTCACGTTGCTCAGCTGCAGCAGCGCACCGCCGACTTCGTGATAGATGCCGGCCCCGTCCTGGGTTGCCGAGTTGTTGCTGATCGTGACCCGGTTCAGGTTTGTCGCGGCGTCGGCGTTGTACAGTCCCGCGCCCCACTTGCCGCTGTTGCCGTCGATCGTCGAGTCGTTGATCAGCAGCGTCGACTTGAAGTTGTAGATGCCCGCGCCGTAGTCACCGGTGTTGCCGGTCACGCGCACGTCGTTCAAGGTCAGGCCGCTGCCCGCGTACTCCGCGTTGATGCCGCCACCCCACTTGTTTCCAGCATCGCCGCCACGCACCGTCAGGCCGGTGAAGCTGACCACGGCGCCGGACTGCAGATCGAACACCCGGTCGATGCCCCCGCCGTCGACAATCGTCAGCGCCGACCCCGCGCCTTGCAGGCTCAGCGTGCCGCTGAGATTCAGGTCGCCTGTCAAGCCGGCGCTTTCGTTGGTCCCCAGTCGCGTCAACGTGAAGGTGCCTGCCGGCAACTGGATGGCGTTCAGACCCCCCGTGTTGTTCGCCGCGATGACCGCTTCGCGCAGCGATATCAGCCCGTCGGTTCCGCGATTGACGAGCAGGGCCTCGATCGAGCTGGTGTCGCCATCGAGCACGTCGGCGGTGGTGTTCACGATCAGTGCGCCGCTCACGTCGGTCACCGTCACCGCAATAGCCTGCGTGTCGGTCAGCGTACCGTCGCTCACGCGCACCGTCACGTCGTAGACGTTGGTCGCGCCGGCGTCGGTCGGAGCTTCGTAGTCTGGCGCGGCGACGAAGCTGAGCACTCCGGTGGTGCTGTTGATGCTGAACTTCGCCGCATCGGCACCGCCGCTGATCGAGTAGGTGAGTGTCTGCGCGGGCAGGTCGGCATCGGTGGCAGTGACGAGGGTCACCGCGGTGGTGTTCTCCGCGACGCTGACCGCCGCGCCGGCGCCGCCGCCGTTGCTCGCGATCACCGGGCTGCTGTCGTTCACCGGCGTGACCGTGACAGCAATCGCCTGCGTATCGGTGAGCGTTCCGTCGCTCGCCTGCACGATGACGTCGTAGACGTTGTTGGCGCCGGCGTCGGTGGGGGCCTCGTAGTTCGGCGCGGCGATGAAGCTGAGCACGCCGGTGCTGGCATTGATCGTGAATCTGGCGGCATCGCCGCCGCCGACAATCGAGAACGTGAGTGTCTGC
>JANNKS010000437.1:0-11228 GCA_031396425.1 Rhizobacter sp.
CCGGCGCCGGCGTGACCACCAAGCTTCGTCTGCTCGCCATCGAGGGTGCGCATCCACCCGGCGATGCAGATTGGTTCAGCCTTCCCCACTTGCTGGATTCGCGCAGCTAGCACAACCTGGGCCGGCGCGCCCGGCAACTGCGCAGCTTGCACGAACTCTTTCCACCCTTTGCACCTCGTGTGGCGGGCGCCACAACGCCGAGTAACTTGTGCCCATCGTGCAGGCAGGAATGGGCAGGCGAATGGCCTTTGACTGCGCACCCCCCTTGACCATCCCAGCCCGGCAAATCTAGTCTGTGCCTGTCCCGGTTTCAACCACGGCCACATGCAACTCCTCGACCTCACCTCAACAACTTCGTTGCTCATCTCTACGTTGTTGCTGCTTTCGGTGTTGTGGTCGCGCCGACGTGAGGCGGGCGCCCAGCGCGCCGCCAAGCAAGTCGAGTTCCTCGACACGGTGGTGGCGTGGCCGCCGCAGGCGGTTCGTGTGATGACGCTGCCGGAGCGCCAGTCCTTCGAATTGCTGCGCCGCGCCGTGCCGCGCTATCACATGGTGCTGGCCCAGGTGCCGCTGTCGCGCTTCATCAGCGTGCCCACCGCGAACCCGCACATCCAATGGCTGAACCGCGCCGGGCGCCTCAGCGTGGACCTGCTGGTGTGCGATTCGAGCTCGCGCGTCGTGGCGGCGATCGAGGTTCGCTCCACTGACGAGTCAAAACGCTCACTGCACCGCCACGAGCGGCTGGCCAAGGTGCTGAAGGCCGCCAACGTGCCGGTGCACGTCTGGCAGGATGCCGCCCTTCCCACCCTGCGCGATGTCAGGCAGTTGTTCCTCGCCAGCACGCGCGACGAAGCCAGCGTGCTGCCCGATTCCGACGACCGGCGCCTGCTGCCACAGCCCGAGATTCACGAAATGCTGGCCGACGGCGACGAGTACCACCTGAACCATCGACACGAACCCGTATCGTCGGGCTTCTTCGACGATCTGGACATTTCGCAACGCGCGCAAGCGCACGCCTGACTCGGGCTTTCACCGGCCCGAGTCGCGGGCCAGGGGGTCGAAGCTCAGCCCGACAAGTCCTCGTCGCGCCTGGGCAACGGGTTCGCCAGCACCTTGTCGACGCGCTTGCCATCCAGGTCGACCACTTCGAAGCGCCAGCCGTCCCATTCCACCGCATCAGCGGTACGCGGCAGCCGCCCGAGCAGCAGCATCACCATGCCGGCCAGCGTGTTGTAGCGCCCACGGTCTTCTTCCGGCAGGGCCTTCAGCGCGAGCCGGTCTTTCAGCTCAGGTACCGGAATCAGCCCATCGAACAACCAGCTGCCGTCGGTGCGCTGCACGCCCCAGGAATCTTCGTTCGACGGTGTGGTGAATTCTCCGGTGATGGCTTCGAGCACGTCGCGCACCGTGATCATGCCTTGCACCTCGCCATATTCGTCAACCACGAAGACGAACTGGGCATTCGAGGCGCGAAAGTGGTCGAGCAACTCCATGCCGGACAGAGTCTCCGGCACAAACACCGCCGCCAGCAGCCCTTCCGTCAACGCCAGTGGCTTGTCCTGCATGACGCGCTGCAGCAGCGCCTGCGCTGATATCAGGCCGAGCACATCGTCGAGTCCGCCGCGGCACACCGGGTAGCGCGAATGCTCTTCATTGGCAATGACCCGCAGCACTTCGTCGGGGGTGGCATCGGCGTCGAGCCAGACGATTTCGGCGCGCGGGATCATCATCGATCCGACCTGCCGATCGTCCAGCCGGAATACGTTGCGCACCATCTGGTGCTCGTGCGCTTCGATCACGCCGGCGTCCAGGCCCTCGACCAGGCTGGCGGCAATTTCTTCCTCCGTCACGCTGCGGTCCGGCGCGTTGTGCATGCCCAGCAGTCGCAGGCAGGCTTCGGTGGACACCGTCAGCAGCCGCACGAACGGCCGCGCGATCGTCGACAGCCACTCCATCGGGCGGGCCACCAGCCGGGCCACGGTTTCCGGATGGATCTGGCCGACGCGCTTGGGCACCAGCTCGCCGAAGATGATGGTGAGGAAAGTGATCACGATCACGACCATCGCCGTCGCCGAGATGTCCGCCGCGCGGTCGTGCATGCCGAAGGTCAGGTTCAACCAGCGCGCGAACGGCGCCGAAAAGGCCGCGTCGCCCACGATGCCGTTGAGCACGCCGATCGACGTGATGCCGATCTGCACGGTGGAAAGAAATTTGGTGGGGTTGTCATGCAGGTCCATCGCGGCCTGCGCGCCCGCATCGTCGGCCTCCACCATCACCTGCAACCGCGCCTTGCGGCTCGCCGTCAAGGCCATTTCCGACATCGCGAAAACAGCATTCAGCAGAATCAAGAAGATCAGAAGGGCAACTTCCATGCGGTCGGCGCGGTGCTTCGGGCTGGTCAGCGTAGCAGAATCAGGACATGAACTATCTGATCGGTGACGTGCAGGGTTGCTGCCCGGCCCTGCAGCGCCTGCTGCATCGCATTGATTTTTCCGCCTCGCGCGACCGCATCTACGTGCTGGGGGACCTGGTCAACCGCGGGCCGCAGTCGCTGCAAACGCTGCGCCTGCTGCGTGATCTGGGCGACTCGGCGGTGTGCCTGCTGGGCAACCACGACCTGCACCTGCTCGCGGTGGCCTTCGGGGGGCGGCGCATGCACCGCGGCGACACGTTCCACGACATTCTCAATGCACCCGACCGCGAGGCATGGATCGCCTGGCTGCGCCAGCGCCGCATGGCGGTCTTCGAAGCCGGCTGGCTGATGGTGCATGCGGGGGTGGCCCCCCAATGGGACCTGCCGACCACCCTCGCGCTGGCCGCCGAAGTCGAAGCGATGCTGCGCAGCGCTGCGCTGGGCGATTTTCTGGGCACGATGTACGGCGACGAGCCAACATGCTGGGACGACGCCTTGGAAGGCGCACAGCGGCTGCGGCTGATCGTCAACGTGCTGACCCGGATTCGTTTCGTCAGTGCCGAAGGCACGCTCGACTTGAAAACCAAGGAAGGTGCGGCCGGTGCCCCGCCAGGGCTGCTGCCGTGGTTCGACGCACCGAATCGCCAAACGCTGGGTACCCCCATTGCATTTGGGCACTGGTCCACGCTCGGTCTGCTGAATCGATCCAACCTTCTCGGACTGGACACCGGCTGCGTCTGGGGCGGAAGGCTTACTGCCGTGCGCCTGGGCGGCGATTCGAATGGCGCCGACCGCGAGGTGATCCAGGTCGATTGCGAAGCCGCCCAACGACCTGTTCGGTTGGATTCGAGCGCCGCGCGCTGAGGCGCCCTTGCTACGATGCCCTACCCCGTCCACCGGCCCAGGAGACCCCGCCCATGAGCATGCGCAACCTCGACTGCAGTGATTCGGAGTGGGATTCGCGCGTGCGCCTGGCCGCCTGCTACCGCATCTTCGCCCACCTGGGCTGGACGGAGATGATCTACAACCACATCACCTTGCGCCTGGCCGGCGATGACAAGCACTTCCTGATCAACCCCTTCGGCCTGCACTACAGCGAAGTGAAGGCGTCGAACCTGGTCAAGATCGATCTCGGCGGGCGCATCGTCGGGCCCTCCCGGGGGCCGGTCAATCCCGCCGGCTTCACCGTGCACGCCGCCATTCATGCCGGCGTTCCCGACGCGCATTGCGTGATGCACACCCACACCACGGCGGGCATGGCGGTCGCCTGCTCGCAAGCCGGGCTGTCGATGAGCAACTTCTATTCGGCGCAGTTGCACGGCAAGGTCGCGTGTCACGATTTCGAAGGCATCACGGTGCATGCCGACGAAGGACCGCGCCTGGTGACCAACATCGGCTCCAAGCCTGCGGTGATCCTGCGCAACCACGGCTTGCTGAGCTGGGCACCGACCCTGGGCCGCGCGTTCGTGACCCTGTGGACGCTGAATCGCGCCTGCGAAGTTCAGTGTGCCTCGATGGCGATGGGACCGGTGATCGCCATCTCGGAAGCGGTACAGCAACGCTGCACGGCCGATGCCTTGCAGTTCCGCGACGACTTCGGTGCGGGCCAGGACGTACTGGACGCACTCACCCGGCTGATCGACCGCAGCGATCGTTCCTATCGCGAATGAGCCGCATACCCGCTGTGCGCTTGCGCCGAACGGCGACCGAGCGACCCCTACAATTGTCCCTGTGATCGGTCCGGACATGCCGCATTGCGCGTTGCGCACAGGATTGAAAGCGCGGGAGGCTTGGGGGAGTGGTTTAACCCAACAGTCTTGAAAACTGTCGACGGGCAACCGTCCGTGAGTTCGAATCTCACAGCCTCCGCCACAGCACTTGCACCGCGCCGCGGTGTCGTCAGCGGTTCCGGGTGCCGCGCGAACTCACCACCATCAGGGGCGGCTCGGCCGGCTCGGCCCTCACTGCCGAACTGACCCAGGGCGCATTGCGCGGCAGCACCGTCTGGCGCAGCCAGCTGTCGATTTCCGCCGCCGGCTTGGCGACGCTGAACAGGAAGCCTTGCATGATCCCGCAGCCCAGGCGGTGCAGCACTTCCATTTGGCGCAGGTTCTCCACCCCTTCGGCGACGACGCGCAGGTCGAGCGAACGCGCCAGCGCAATGATGGCGGTCACGACCGCCGAGCTTTGCGGCGTCGACCCCAGGTCGCGCACGAAGCTTCGGTCGATCTTGAGCTCGCTGATGGGCAAGGTGGTCAGGTAGGCCAACGACGAATAGCCGGTTCCGAAATCGTCGATCGAAATCTGCACGCCGATGTCGTTGAGGCGGTGCAGCGTCGGAATGACGTTGTGCAAATCCTTCATCAAACCCGTTTCGGTGATTTCGAGCCCGATCACGCCGGGTGGCACACCGCAGGCCGTGGCCGCGCCGGAAATCAGCTCGACCAGATCGGTGCGCTCGAATATTCGCGTCGGCAGGTTGACGGCGATCGACAGGCCGAAGCCGAAGCTGTCTTTCCAGACCCGCGCCTGGCGTGCCGCCTCGCGCACCACCCACTCGCTCAACGGCACGATCAGGCCGGACTCTTCGGCAAGCGGGATGAAGTCAGAGGGCGAGATCAGCGCGCCGCCCCGGTTCCAGCGCATCAGGGCCTCGGCGCCCACCATGCGGGCGCTGCGCACGTCGATCTTGGGCTGATAGTGCAACACCAGTTCGTCGCGTTCGATGGCCTTGTGCAGGGCGCTTTCGAGTTCCAGCATGGCTCGCCCTCGACCCGCCAGCGACGGGCTGTAGAGCGACACCGAATTGCGCCCCGATGCCTTCACCGCCTGCATCGCCACGTCGGCATTGCGCATCAGGTCGACGGCGTTTTCACCGTCGCGCGGGAACAGCGAGATGCCCACGCTGGCGGTGACGAAACACTCCTGCCCACCCACCATGACGGGCTCGCGCATCAGGTCGAGGATCCGCGTGGCCACCAGTTCGGCCTCGCGCTCGTCGATCACCTCGGGCAGCAAAGCCATGAACTCGTCGCCGTTCAGGCGCGCCACGGCTTCCAGTGTGTGGTGCGAGGCCGGTCCGTTGCCGTCGGCACCGTTTTCAAGCACCTGGTCGGAGTGGCGCACGCACTTCTTCAAACGTCGCGACACCTCGAGCAGCAGCTCGTCACCAGCGGCGTGGCCGAGCGTGTCGTTGATGATCTTGAAGCGGTCCAGGTCAATGAGCAGCAGCGCGACCTGGTGCCTGGCCTGTCGCGCATATTCCAAAGAGCGCTCCACCCGCCAGATGAGCTGGCGGCGGTTCGGCAACGCGGTCAGGGTGTCGAAGTTCGCGAGCCTGCGGATCTTGTCCTCGGCGGTGCGCCGATCGGTCAGGTCCTGCACGATGCCGGTGTAGCCGGCCAGCTGACCGTTGTCCACGAATTCGGGTTCGGCCTCGATGCGCACAATGCGCCGGCGCCCGTGCTTTTGCGTCACCGCCACGTCGGTCGTGAGCACCGAGCTGTGTTTGATCACCTCGCGCAGCATGCCGATCAGACTCGAGCGGCCTTCACGCGTCAGCAGCGCCAGCAGGCGCCGCAACGAGGGTGTTGCCTTGGCACCGAAGCCGAGCACCCGCAAGGCCTCGAGTGAGAACTGCGGCGCGGTTGAACCGAACTTCCAATCAAAGCTGCCCATGCGGGCGAGGTCTTGGGCGCGCGCCAGTTTGCTTTTGCTGCGCTCGAGTTCGCGTCGTGTCCGCGACGAGCGCAGCAAGTAGCGCAGCCGCCCGGCGAGCAGATTCCACTGATTGGACTTGACGAAGAAGTCGGTGGCGCCGACTTCGTAAGCGCGGCTGATCGACGCATCGTCGTCGAGCCCGGTGAGCATGAGCACCGGCAACGATTCAAGCCCGGCGCGCTGGCGCAGCGTGCGACAGGTTTCGAAGCCGTCCAGCCCCGGCATCAGGGCGTCGAGCACAAGGACATCCGGCACGACGTCGACCAGCCGCCGCAGGGCCTCTTCACCGGAATTGACCTGCGTCACCTCGAAGCCCCGCTCCGTCAGGGCTGCCGAGACCATCAGCAGGTTGACCTCGTCGTCGTCGACGAGCAGTACCTGAGGCGGCACCGCCAGCTCGTCTTCGGCCGGCGAGGGGGTCGAGTTCATCACGCGCCGGAAGATAACTGGGCAAGGGCCGGCCGGACGCTTTCGACTTCGGCGCACACCGTCTCGACCAACTCCTTCAAACCATCGACAGCGCCGTTGCGCACTGCGTTTTCAAGTTCGGCGCACAGTGCAGACAGCCTGAGTGCCCCGATGCTCGCGGAGGACGACTTGAGCGTGTGGGCGACATGGCGCACACCGGCAGGGTCGCCCTTCGCATGGGCCTCGAGCAACTGAGGCAAGAGACGATCCAGGGAACTTTGAAACGCCCGCACCACGCGGTCCAACAGCCGGTTCAAGCCATGCGGGTCGAGCTCCCGAAGGCCCGCCAGCGCTGCCGCATCCAGGGTGGTCACCGTGGGGTTGCCCGAAGCATGCGGGCCGCCCACAGCGCGCGCCGGCGCACTGCGCTCAGAGGCTGGAGCGGGAGAGTCGGAATTGAGCATGACAGGTCAATCCATGACGGCGCCATGGGCGCCCTTGGGGGAACGATGGGCGGCGCGTCGACGCGTGCCACAGGTCGATCGGTGATTCATGATTTGTCCCTCCCGGGAAATGGAACTGATGTTGCGCCAACACGCGGTTGCGGATGACCCCGTGGCACCGGCACCTGCTGCACCGGTCGCGCGTTGATTCTGGACCACACCCTTGCCGGCCGGTGCGCGCGCCGCATTTGAAAGCGGGGATTTCGCACGCTTGTTCCGGTGCACTGCCGGGCGGTCAGCGGGGCTCGGAAGCGGACCTGCTGTCCTCGTGATTCTGCAGCAAACGCCACATCACCTTGCCCGAACCCGACTTGGGCAACGCATCGACAAACTCCACCAGTTTGGGCGCCTTGTAGGCCGCCATTTGTTCGCGCGCCCAATCGATGATGTCCTGCGGCGTTGTCCTGCCCGAAGCTTCGGCGCGCAGCACCACGATCGCCTTGACGGTTTCGCCGCGGTAGGCGTCCTTGGCCGCGATGATGCAGGCTTCCTGCACCGCCGGGTGCCGATACAGCAGCGCCTCCACCTCGGCCGGCCAGACCTTGAAACCACTCGCGTTGATCATGCGCTTGAGCCGATCGGTGATGAAGAAATAGCCCTCTTCGTCCATGCGCCCCAGATCGCCCGTGCGGAAAAACGGCTTGCCGTCGAACTCGACGAAGGCGGCGGCGGTCGCCTCAGGATGGCGCCAATAGCCCTTGAACACCATGGGTCCGTGGGTGATGATTTCCCCGGTCTCACCCACCGGCAATTCATTCAATGAAATCGGGTCGACGATGCGCGAATCGACACCGAAGATCGGAATGCCCAGGCACTGCAGCTTGGCGCGCTCGGGCGGGTTGGCATGGGTGGGCGCTGCGGTTTCGGTCAGCCCATAGCCCTCCGCGAAAGTCAGGCCGAATTCGCCCTGCAGACGCTGCGCCACCGCTTCGGGCATCGCCGCACCGCCGCCGCTGATGTTGCGCAGGCTGGACAGGTCGAAACTGCGGTAGTTGGGGCTTCCGAACAGATCGATGATCATGGTCGGGATGCACGTCCAGTGACTGACCTGGTGGTTCGAAATCAGGCGCCCGGCGAGTTCGCGGTCCCATCGCGGCAGCAGCACGCAGGTGGCGCCCGCATAGACGTTGCCGAGCACCGAATACATCATGCCGGTGATGTGGAACATCGGCACGACGCCCAGGCCCACTGTTTCAGGACCGGCGTGGCCCCATTGCCCGCCCACCGCATTGGTCATCAGGGTGCGATGCGTGTGCATGCAGCCCTTGGGCAAGCCGGTGGTGCCGGAGGTGTAGGGCAACATCGCCAGGTCGTCTGCCAACGCGGTGTGCGCAGCAGGCGCTCGCCTCATCGCAAGCACTTCGGCCCAGTAAATCGACGATGCGTGCGAATCGGCCGGCAGCGGCGGGTCACTGCGCAACCACTGTTCGACTGCGGCAGTGGGCGCATCGACTGCGGCAATCGCACCCGCTGGCAAGGCGTCCGCGTAGCGGGCCACCAGCACGTGACGAGCCCGCTCAGCTTCGGGCAGGCTGTCATTCGCCGCATGCACGATGCCGGCCAGATCGGCGCTGCAGATCACGACGCGTGTCTGCGGGTCGGTGATGTAGTGCTTGAATTCCTCGGCGCGGTTCATCGGGTTCACCGGCACCAACACGGCATTCGCGCACCACACGCCGAAGCACGCGGTGGCGAACTGCGGACAGTTCTGCATGAAAAGTGCCACCCGCTCGCCCGGTTGAACTCCGACGCTTTGCAGCCAGCCGGCGATCGCGCGCGCGCCTGGTCGTGCAGGCCCGCGTAGCTCAGTTCCTGCCCGAAAAACTGATACGCCGCTTTGCCCGGATAACGCCGCGCCGCCACCTCGAGGTTGAACCACAGTGTGGTGTCGGGCACCACCAGCGCGCGCGGCAGCCGCTTGGGCCAGATGGAGTGGTGCGGGCGCACGTTCTTGGAGTTGGACACGAGGGCTCCTGGGTCGATTGACTGGAAAGCCAGCGAGGTATAGCCGATGCGAGCCCCTGGATTTCGGCTTTCTCAAGGCGGAAGACCCGGAAAAACCCTAGGATGCAGGCACATCGCGCAACAGGGCTTGCACCCGCCTCACAGAACAGACCCGAAATTGGCTTCGGCGCATGACACAAACCAGTGCGCATCAAGACACCACGGAAGGAAAACCATGCACGTGCGACGTTTCACCCTCGCTCTGAAAGTGATCCTCAGCAGCGTCTTGCTGGCCGCCTGCGGAGGAGGCGGCAGCGGCGGCGGCAACGGCCAGGCGCCGACCGCGACACTCACCGCGCCGGCCAATTTCGCTGACAACCTCACGGGCACGATCACGCTCAGCGCCACCGCAAACGACGACGTAGCCGTGGCGAACGTGGAATTTCAGGTCGACGGCAAGACCCTGCTCACCACCTCGAACGGGCCGCTCTACCAGACCGCGCTGAACACCAGCAGCTACACCTCAGGCCAGCACGTGGTTCGCGCCCGCTCGCGCGACGGCGCCGGCAATGTGTCGGCCTGGGCGAGCGCGACGGTGCGGTTCGGCGGCGCGGTGGAGGTGCCGGCGGGGTTCACCAAGACCGAGGCGTGGACTACCGGCCTTGTCCTCGCGACGGCGATGGCGCAGGCGCCCGATGGGCGCCTTTTCGTCGCCGAGCAGGGTGGCGCCTTGCGCATCGTCAAGAACAATGTCCTCCTGACCACGCCGTTCCTGCAACTTGGGGTCGATTCGACCGACGAACGCGGCCTGATCGGCGTGGCCCTGCATCCTGACTTCGCAAACAACGGCTATGTCTACGTCCACTACACGACCGGCGAGGGTGGCACGCACAACCGGGTCCAGCGGTTTCAGGCCATTCCGCCCAGCAATGATGTCGTGTCGGCGGGCAGCGGACTAGCCTTGGTTGACTTGCCTGCCTTGGGTGCCACGAATCACAACGGCGGTGCGATCCATTTCAGCGCCGACGGCAAACTGCTGGTCGGGGTGGGCGACAACGCCGTCGGAGCGAACTCCCAAAACCTGAACAATCCGCTGGGCAAGCTGCTGCGCTTCAATGATGATTTGTCGATCCCGGGCGACAACCCGTTTGCAGGGTCCAGCACGGGCCTGGGGCGTGCGATCTGGGCCTACGGCCTGCGTAACCCCTTCACGTTCGCAGTGCAACCCGGTACCGGCAGGATTCACATCAACGACGTCGGCGAGGGCACGTGGGAAGAGGTCGACCTCGGCGCCGCCGGCGCGAACTACGGGTGGCCAGCCTCCGAGGGGCCACAAAACGTAACGACGAGCCTCACCGGCCCCTTGTTCACCTACAAGCACAGTGCCGCGACACCCGTACCTGGGTCCGGCCCGGGGGGATTTTTTACCGGCAATGTGATCGCCGGCGGCACGTTCTATCCAATCAGCGGGGCAAGTGCGGTGTTCCCGGCCGAGTACTTGGGCCAGTATTTCTTCGCCGATTCCGGTAGCCGGTTCGTCGCTCGGCTCGACGCGGCGAACGGCAACACTGCCTACGCTTTCGCCAGCGTGGCCGGCAACCCGGTGGACATACTGGTTGGTCTGGATGGCGCGCTCTACGTGTTGACGCGCACCGCAATCACGCGCATCAGTGCTCCGTGAGCGCCGCGGCAAACGACGTCAGCCGCCTTCGCGCGCCCGCTTGTTGTTCAGCGCCTCGACGCACTGCGCCTGATTGCGATAGCGCGGCTTCTCGCACTCGCGCTCCATGCATTGCCACAGCGCGACCAGCACCCGTTTGCCGCACGCTTCACGCGCGTTCTTGGGTTCCACAGCGTCCGCGTTCGCCGCACTGGCCGCTGCCGGTGCGGGCGCGGGCAACGGCTGCACCACGGGAGGCTGAGCTTGCGTGCGCTCGAGCGGCGCAGCCATCGCAACGGGCTGCCGCTCGAGCGGCGGTTGGTTGGCACTGTAGGTGGCCGGCGCGGCGGGTTCGACAGCCACCGCAGCGGCCTTGACCACCGGCTTGGGCGCCGCCGGCGCACGCGGGGCGGCGGCCACCGGCGGTTTGGCGGGCGCTGCAGGGCTTGAATCCGTCGGCACCTTCATTGCCGCCGGCGGCGCGCCGGCCGGGCGGGGCGGGGCCTGCGTCGGGGTGGCGACGGCCGGCGTTGCGGGTGCGGTCGGCAGCACCGGGGCCGCTGGCACCGCTGCGGCCGGC
>JANNKS010000443.1:0-3681 GCA_031396425.1 Rhizobacter sp.
GGCATCCTGCCCGCAAGCTTGGGCGACATCCCGCTCGACTTCGACACGCTGCAGCCGTACGGCTGCTTCATCGGCTCGGCGGCGATCGTCGTGCTGTCGGACCGCGACAGCGCCGTCAACGCGGCGCGAAACCTGATGGGCTTCTTCGAGCACGAGTCGTGCGGCCAATGCACGCCGTGCCGCAACGGCACCGCCAAAGCATCGGCACTCATTGCCCAACCGACCTGGGACCTGGCCTTGCTGGACGACCTTTCCGTGGTGATGCGCGACGCGTCGATCTGCGGTCTGGGCCAAGCGGCGCCGAACCCGGTCGACTGCGTGATCAAGTACTTCCCGCACGAAATCGGGCTGAAGGAAACCACATGAACGCGGTGACCCGAAAAGAAGCCGCCGCGCTGGCCGCACCGAGCGTGACGTTCACGCTCGACGGCCGCGAGGTGAGCGCGCGTGCCGACGAGAAGCTCATCGAGGTGGCGCGCCGCGAAGGCACCGTGATTCCGCACCTGTGCTATAGCCGCGGCCTGGAGGAAGTGGGCAATTGCCGCGCCTGCGTGGTCGAGATCGACGGCGAGCGCGTGCTGGCACCCAGTTGCTGCCGCACGCCGACGCCGGGCATGAAAGTGCAGACGAACAGCGAACGCGCGCTGCGTTCGCAAAAACTCGTGATCGAGCTGCTGCTCGCCGACATGCCAGAGACCGCGTACACCCGCAACAACAAGCTCGACGTCTGGGCGAAAAAGCTCCTGGTCGGCAAACCGCGTTTCGCAGCGCGCGCCAAGGTGGCACCCGACCTGTCGCACCCCGCCATCGCGGTGAATCTGGACGCGTGCATCCAGTGCACCCGCTGCCTGCGCGCCTGCCGCGACGAGCAGGTGAACGACGTGATCGGCCTGGCGTTCCGCGGCGAGCACGCGAAGATCGTGTTCGACATGGACGATGCCATGGGCGCCTCCACCTGCGTCGCGTGCGGCGAATGCGTGCAGGCCTGCCCGACCGGCGCCCTGATGCCGGCGCGCAGCGCCGCGCTGGCCGTGCCCGACCGCCAGGTGGCGTCGGTGTGTCCCTACTGCGGCGTCGGTTGCCAGCTCACCTACCACGTCAAGGACGACAAGATCCTGTTCGTCGAAGGCCGCGACGGGCCGGCCAACCATGGGCGCCTGTGCGTGAAGGGCCGCTACGGGTTCGACTACGCGCACCATCCGCAGCGCCTGACCAAGCCGTTGATCCGCCGCAGCGATGCACCGCCCAAACGGGGCGACTTCGTGATGGACCCGGACCGGGTGATGGATACCTTCCGTGAAGCGAGCTGGGAAGAAGCCCTCGAGTTCGCGGGCGGCAGGCTCAAGGCGATCCGCGACCAGCACGGCAAGAAATCACTCGCCGGTTTCGGCTCGGCCAAAGGCAGCAACGAAGAGGCCTACCTGTTCCAGAAGCTGGTGCGCACCGGCTTCGGCAGCAACAACGTCGACCATTGCACGCGCCTGTGCCATGCGTCGTCGGTGGTGGCGTTGCTCGAGGGCATCGGCTCGGGCGCGGTCAGCAACCCGGTGATGGACGTGACGCAGGCCGAGGTCGTGTTCCTGATCGGCGCGAACCCGACCGTGAACCACCCCGTCGCCGCCACCTGGATCAAGAACGCGGCAAAGGCCGGCACCAAGTTGATCGTGCTCGACCCGCGCCGCTCCGAACTGTCGCGCGTCGCGCACCGCTTCCTGCAGTTCAAGCCCGACACCGATGTGGCGATGCTCAACGCGATGATGAACGTCATCGTCACCGAGGGTTTGATCGACGAGAAATTCATCGCCAGCCGCACCATCGGCTTTGACGAATTGCGCAGGAACGTCGAGGGCTACAGCCCCGAGGCGATGGCGCCGATCTGCGGCATCGACGCACAGACGCTGCGCGAGGTGGCGCGCCTGTACGCCACATCGAAGGCGTCGATGATCCTGTGGGGCATGGGCATCAGCCAGCATGTGCACGGCACCGACAACGCGCGCTGCCTGATTGCGTTGTCGCTGATGACGGGCCAGATCGGCCGACCCGGCACCGGGCTGCATCCGCTGCGCGGCCAGAACAATGTGCAGGGCGCATCGGATGCGGGCCTGATCCCGATGATGTACCCCGACTACCAGCGCGTCAGCGACGCCGCAGCGCGCGCGCGCTTCGAGCAGGCCTGGAAGTTGAGCCCCGGCACGCTCGACCCCGAGCCCGGCCTGACGGTCGTGGAAGTGATGCACGCCATCAAGGCCGGCACGGTGCGTGGCATGTATGTGATGGGCGAGAACCCGGCGATGTCCGACCCCGACGCGAACCATGCGCGCGAGTCGCTCGCCGCACTCGAGCACCTGGTCGTGCAGGACATCTTCCTGACCGAAACCGCCTACCTCGCCGACGTGATCCTGCCCGCCAGCGCATTCCCCGAGAAGACCGGCAGCTTCACCAACACCGATCGCCTGGTGCAGCTCGGTCGCCAAGCCGTGCCGCCCCCCGGCGACGCGCGCCAGGACTTGTGGATCATCGAGCAGATCGCCAACAAACTGGGCTGCGGCTGGAACCATGGCCATGTGTCCGAAGTGTTCGATGAAATGCGCCACACGATGCCCAGCATCGGCGGCATTACCTGGGAGCGGCTTGAGCGTGAACACGCCGTCACCTACCCGTGCGTGAACGAAGGCGACCCGGGCACCTCGGTCGTGTTCGACCACGACTTCCCGCGCGAGGGCGGCAGGGCGAAGTTCGTGCCGGCCGACATCATTCCCGCCAATGAGCGGCCCGATACGCAATACCCGATGGTGCTGATCACCGGGCGCCAACTCGAACACTGGCACACCGGCAGCATGACGCGCCGCGCCAGCGTGCTCGACGCGCTGGAGCCCGACCCGACTGCGCTGATCCACCCGCTCGACCTGGCAGCCCTGGGCGCCAAGCCGGGCGACGTGATCACGATTGCATCACGGCGCGGCAAGGTGTCGCTCTACGCCCGTGCCGACGACGGCACGCCGCGCGGTGCGGTGTTCGTGCCGTTCTGCTACTACGAAGCGGCCATCAACAAGCTGACGAACGCGGCGCTCGACCCGTTCGCGAAGATTCCGGAGTTCAAGTACTGCGCCGTCGCGGTGAAGCTCGGCGGCGCTGCGCCGCAGCAGGGCAGTTATGGCGGCGGGCAGGTGCTGGAAAAATTGAACGCCTGAGCCGCCGTCGCGGCCAGCGTCATTCGAAGCGGTTCGCCAGCTTGCCGATGCCCTCGATCTCCACTTCCACCGTGCTGCCCGGCTTCATCACGCCGACGCCGACCGAGGTGCCGCACAGGATCAGGTCACCGGGGTTGAGCGTCATGTCGAACGAGAGCTTGCTCACCAGCTGCGGCACGCTGAACAGCATGTCGGAGACCGAAAAGTCCTGGCGCAGGCTGCCGTTGAGCGTGGTGCGCACCACCAGTTTCTCGGGGTCCAGGCCGGTCGCGATCGCCGGGCCGAACGGGCAGAAGGTGTCGAAACTCTTGGCGCGTGCCCATTGTGCGAAGCCGGGGTCGCGCGTCAACAGGTCGGTCGCGGTGACGTCGTTGACGCAGGTGTAGCCGAACACATGGTCCAGTGCCTGCGCTTCGCTCACGCCCTTGCAGCTGCGGCCGATCACGATGGCGAGTTCACCTTCGAAGATGATGCGGCTGTCGCACGCCGG
>JANNKS010000458.1:0-14033 GCA_031396425.1 Rhizobacter sp.
AAAACTCCCACTGGAAGAAGGCAAAGAACCCCAGGATGATGATCACGTCGTGCAGGTTGGCGACGATCGCCGCCACCGAGAACTTCCATTCGAAGCGGAACGCCAGGGACAGCATGATGCCGACGATCACGAAGGCGAGTGCCTTGGCTCCGTCTTCGGCCAGTTCCCGGCCCACCTGCGGCCCGACGAATTCACTGCGTTGCAGCTTCACCGGTTCGTCGGCCGCGCCACCCGCGGCCGGCGCGCCGGCCCGGCAGACCTGCTTGCTGATGGCCTCGCCCTTGTCGCTGACAGTCTGGACCGCCACCACCTTGCCGGCTTCAGCGCCGCACAGCGCAGCGAACACGCGGCTCACCACCTCGGACTGCTTGATGTCACCGCGCACCGGCAGGCGAATCAGAACGTCGCGTGAACTGCCGAAATTCTGAACCTGGACCTCGCCGAACTTCAGGCCTTCGATCGTGGTGCGCACCTTGGCGATGTCGGCCGACTGCGCATAGCCCGCCTCGATCACCGTTCCACCGGTGAATTCGATCGACAAGTGCAGGCCGCGCGTGGCCAGAAAGAAAACCGCTGCAAGGAAGGTGGTCAACGAGATGATGTTGAACACGAGCGCATGCCGCATAAACGGGATGTCGCGCCTGATTCGGAAGAACTCCATGGCTGATGTGCTTTCCGTGGTTCAGGTGGACGCGGGCAGGTCGGCCTGGGGTTTCCAGACTTGGCCGATCGACACACCTTTGAGCTTCTTCCGGCGCCCATACCACAGGTTGACCAGACCACGCGAGAACAGCACGGCGGAAAACATCGATGTCATGATGCCCAGGCAGTGCACCACCGCGAACCCCTTGACCGGGCCGGAGCCGAATGCGAACAGCGCAATGCCGGCGATCAGCGTGGTGATGTTCGAATCCAGAATCGTGCCCCAGGCGCGCTCGTAGCCGGTGTGGATCGCCGCCTGCGGCGATGCGCCGGCGCGCAACTCTTCGCGCACCCGCTCGTTGATGAGCACGTTGGCGTCGATCGCCATGCCCAGGGTCAACGCAATCGCCGCGATGCCGGGCAACGTGAGCGTGGCCTGCAGCATCGACAGCACCGCCACCAGCAGCAGCAGGTTGAACGCCAGCGCCACGGTGGAGAACAACCCGAACAGCAGGTAGTACAGGCACATGAACAGCGCGATGGCGGCGAACCCATAGATCACGCTGTTGAAACCCTTGTCGATGTTCTCGCGGCCCAGGCTGGGGCCGATCGTCTTTTCCTCGATGATCTCCATCGGTGCGGCCAGCGAACCCGCGCGCAGCAGCAGCGCGGTGTCGTTCGCCTCCACCGTCGTCATGCGTCCGGAAATCTGCACCCGGCCACCGCCGATTTCGCTGCGGATCACCGGCGCCGTGACGACCTCGCCCTTGCCTTTCTCGAACAGCAGGATCGCCATGCGTTTGCCGACGTTTTCGCGCGTGATGTCCTTGAAGATCCGCGTGCCCTTGGCGTCCAGCGACAGGTGCACCGCGGCTTCCTGCGTCTGGCTGTCGAAGCCGGGTTGCGCGTCGGTCAGGTTCTCACCGGTCAGGATGACCTGGCGCTTCACGATCAGCGGTGCACCCCCGCGTTCAACGTAGCGCTCGGTGCCGAACGGCACCGGCCCGGTGCCCGCCGCGGCCGCCGCCGCTTCGGCGCTGTCGTCGACCATGCGCACCTCGAGCGTCGCGGTGCGGCCGATGATGTCTTTCGCTTTCGCAGTGTCCTGCACGCCGGGCAGCTGCACGACCACCCGGTCCAACCCCTGCTGCTGGATCACAGGTTCGGCAACGCCCAGTTCGTTCACCCGGTTGTGCAGCGTCGTGATGTTCTGCTTGAGCGCCGTTTCCTGAACCAGACGCGCTGCCTCAGGCTTGAGGGTGCCGCTGAGCTTGAACTCGCTGCCCTCGGCGGCCTCGGTCCAGACCAGGTCCGGCAGTTGTGCCGAGAGCAGGCTGAGCGCGGCATTCAGCGTTTCGCGTTCGCGCAGACGAACGACAACGACATTGCCGTCGCGCGATATGCCGGCATGGCGCAGGTTCTTGTCGCGCAGCATCGTTCGAACGTCGCCGCTGAGCGATTCGGCTTTCTTGGTGAGCGCCGATTTCATGTCGACCTGCATCAGGAAATGCACGCCCCCGCGCAGATCCAGCCCCAGGTACATCGGCAGCGCGTGCAGCGCCTTCAACCAGTTCGGCGAGCGCGGCAACAGGTTGAGCGCGACGATAAAACTCGGATCGTTGGCGTCCGGATTGAGCGCCTTGCTGATCGCGTCTTTGGCCTTGCCTTGTGCATCGAGGTCGGCAAAACGCGCTTTCACCGAGGCGCCGTCGAACTGCACGAAGTCGGCCTTCAGGCCTGCATTGTTGATGGCACTTTCCACCCGGGCCGCGACACCCGCATCGAGCTTGAGCGTGACCTTCGCGCTGCTCACCTGAACCGCCGGCGCTTCGCCGTAGAAGTTCGGCAGCGTGTACACCAGCCCGACCACCAGGGCCAGGAGCAGCATTGCGTATTTCCAGAGGGGATAACGGTTCATCGCGCCTTCCTTGGCGGGCAGGGCCCGAAGCCGGCGAGTGTCGGCGGCCCGCGCGGGCCCGCCCAACCTGTCCGGTCGAGCCAGGTTACTTGACGGTGCCCTTGGGCAACACCTGGATCACCGCGCTGCGCTGCAACTGGACTTCAACGCCATTGGCGATTTCCGCATGGAGGTAGTTGTCGCCGAGCTTGGACACCTTGGCCAGCATGCCGCCGACTGTGACCACTTCATCGCCCTTGGCGATCGCGTCGATCATGGCCTTGTGCTCCTTCTGGCGCTTCATCTGCGGCCGGATCATCACGAAGTACAGCACCACGAACCTCAGCACCAGCGGCAACATGGTGCCCAGGCTGCCGAACATGCTGTCGGCGCCGCCGGTGGCTGCCGGTGCGGCCTGTGCATAGGCTTGCGAAATCAACACGGAGAGTCCCTTTGTTTCAAGCGCGGCGCACCGAACGGGGCCGCAAAGGGACCGCATTGTATGCCCCAGCGACGGGCGGCGCGTGCCCAAGCCGCGACTCGCCGCGGTGTGCGTCGGGGCGCCAGCATGGCATGCTCAGCCCGCGGCGGCATCGGGCAGGCTGATCTCGACCATCACGCCGCGCGCGGCCTGCACGATGCGCAGCCGCCCATG
The DNA here is from genome assembly GCA_031396425.1 of Rhizobacter sp. Taxonomy (GTDB): domain Bacteria; phylum Pseudomonadota; class Gammaproteobacteria; order Burkholderiales; family Burkholderiaceae_C; genus JAEMQF01. The sequence goes on from JANNKS010000458.1 coordinate 3,195, forward strand.
GTGAGCGCGGGCAATCAGATCGGCCAGCATCAGCCCCAGGCCCATGTGGCCCTGGTAGTCCTGCTGTTCGAGGGCGTTCTGGAGCTTGGTCGACTGTTCTGCGGACATGCCCGTTCCGTCGTCCTGGAGGCGAATGCAAACGACGCCTTGGTCGCGCAGCGCGTTGACGCGCACGACCTTGGCGCCATGTCGTACTGAATTGTCGAGCAGGTTCAGCACCGCAGCGGCCAGCAGATTCATGTCGGCGTTCACCGTGCAATCGGAGTCGACTTCGATCGTCAGCGCATCGATGGGCAGGCGCGAGATCAGCTCGCCGACCCGCAGCGGCCGCAACTCGAGATCGACACCGCTGCGAAACAGCGTCAACAGGGCCGTCACGACACTGCGCAAACGGCCGGCCGCTTCGCGCGTGCGCTGCAGGCGCGCCCTTTGCTCCGGCGCACATTCGCGAAGCGCCGCCGCAAGTTGCGCGTCCATGCCGGCCAGCGGCGTGCGCAAGGCGTGCGCTGCGTGCGCTGTAAATGCGCGCTCGTTGGCCACCCGACGCGCCAGCCGCGAGCCGAAATCGACGACCGCCTTGCGCAAGGCGACCAGTTCCTCTCGGTGCGGCTCGGCCAGCTGGGCGTTGGGTTGCAAGGGGTCGTACTGCGACACCGATGCGGAAAGGTCCTTCAATGGGGCCAGTTCCCTGCGCACACGCGAACGCAACCACAACGCACAGACCAGTGCGCTGAGCAAGACTGCTGCGACTGTCGCTCTGACTGCCTGCAGTTCGGCCCCCCGGCGGTCGACGCCGAAGTGCGCAACGTAGAGCATCCTGCGGTCGTCGCGCAGTGGCATGCCGAACACTCGCCAGGCCGCTCCTGCATCGAAGAAACCGAGCCGCCGCTGGGCTGAGATCGGCTCCACCGGCGCCCGGTGCGACTGCAATTCGACCCTGCCGTCCGGTGCAACAACTTGCCACACCAGGCGCTCGTCGCGCACGTAGGGCGTGGGCATGGCGGGCGGGCCCTGCATCGGCAACGCGGTGACGTCGAAGGTCAGCAGCCCGAAAAGGATCTCGGCCGCCTCAAGCAGGGTGTGATCGAGCATCTTGACGACCTGCCCTCGGCCGACGATCCAGATCGTCGCAGAGATCGACAATCCCCAGGCGAGCGACACCGCGATGAGAAACCAGCTCAGCCGCGCCTGAATCGACGCCAGGCGTTTCATGGGTTCAGCCTGTACCCCCGGCCGCGCACGGTTTCGATGGCCTCGCGGCCAAGCTTGCGGCGCAGATTGTGAACGTGGACCTCGAGCGCATTGCTGGTGGATTCACCTCCGTCGCCTTTCAACAATCGGTCCAGTTCCGGCTTGGAGACGAACTGCCCCGCCCGCAACGCGAGCGCCTCGAGCAGCGCCCATTCGCGCGCCGTCAGGTCCGCCGGCGCTCCGGCGACCCAGGCGCATCTGGCCGCCAGATCGACTTGCACGCTGCCGAATACGAGGCGCGAACTCGCAGACCCCGCCACACGACGGCACACCGCACGGATGCGCGCCACCAGTTCTTCGGGCTGGAAAGGTTTGACCAGGTAGTCGTCCACGCCCGTGTCCAAACCGGCGATGCGATCCTGCAGGAGATCGCGCGCCGTCAACATCAGGACCGGCGTGGCATCGCCCCGCTCACGCAACGACTTGACCCAGGCCAAGCCGGAGCCATCGGGAAGTTGCCAATCGACCAGCAAAGCGTCGAAGCTGCCCTTGCGATACGTCGATGTGTCGGCCAGGCACTTCACCCAATCGACCACATTGCCCTCGAGCTCAAGGAAATCGCGCAGCCCGTCGCCGAGGATCAGATCGTCTTCAAGCAATAGCAGGCGCATCAGAGTCTTCCTTCTTGCACGGCTGGCGCCGCCTCGCAACCAGGGACGGATTATGTGCCGCGACACGTGCAACGCCCGGGTTGTGACTGGGGCGAGACCCTGCGTTCACCCACCCCACATTTGCAGCCTTGACCGCACAGACGCCGGTTCGCTCTACTCGCCGCATGATCACCCAGCCAACGCTGTTCAGCGCCAGCGCGTGCCCGCGGCGCCTCCGCGGCGGCGTTCGCAAGATCAGGCGCAGGCTCACCGTCTGGGCCGCGGCCCTGAGCGCGCTCGGTGCGGACCCCGCCGCGGCACAGATCTTCGCCAACACGAATGCCTCCGACGATGTACCGGCAGTCGTCATGCTGTCGAACTTTCGCTCCGAACACACACCCGATCTGCTGATCGCGCACCCGGCCGTCGAAACCTCGGGAGCGCCCGCTTTCGTACTCGCACCCGTGGCAGCACCATCGCAGTCGCCGGTGCGACGCCTTCCCACCATCCCGCGGGGCATGGGCGAGCTCATCAGATCCGTTGCCGCGCAGGTCCAGGTCGCACCGGCGCTGCTTCACGCGGTGATCGCCGCCGAATCGGCGTACGACACGCAAGCATTGTCGGCACGCGGCGCGATCGGATTGATGCAACTGATGCCCGCCACGGCGCGGCGCTTCGGCGTCGTCGACGTCTACGCGCCGCGTGACAACCTGACCGCGGGAGCTCGATATCTCAAGTGGCTGCTCGCGCTGTTCGACGGCGATCTCGAACTCGCGCTGGCAGCCTACAACGCGGGCGAGCAGGCGGTCATGAAGGCGGGCCGGCGCGTGCCTGCATACGCCGAAACGCAGGCCTACATTCCGCGCGTGTTGGCGTACCTGCAATGCGCGAATCAAGCATGGTGCATGGCTTTGCAGGGACGGCGCAGCGCCCCCCTAACCTATGGGGGGTGGCCCGCATTTTAAGAGGTGGTTAAGTCCGCGGCCCAACCATGCGGCACAGCGAACGGGGTGCATCGACGGCACCGAAGCGCAGCAGCCGAGAGCTCAGGGAGGGCTTCCAACATGGGAACGCGGGTTCCGGATTCAACGCCAGTCGACGCGCCACATCGCGCGGCCCCTCAGCGGGGTTTCACGCTCCTCGAGCTGCTTGTCGTGATCGTCATCATCGGCCTGCTCGCCGGGCTGGTGGCGCCGCGCTTCTTCGACCAGGTGAGCAAGTCCAACACCAAGATCGCGCGTGCCCAGATCGACGCACTTGAAAAGGCGCTCGACCAATATCGGCTCGACGTGGGCCGCTATCCCACCACCGAGCAGGGCTTGCCTGCACTCGTGAGCAGGCCGCAAAACCTCGAGAAATGGGCCGGCCCCTACCTGAAGAAGGCAGTGCCTCCCGACCCATGGGGAGGGCCCTATGCCTACAAGGCGCCTGGCGACCATGGTGACTACGACTTGCAGTCCCTCGGCGCCGATGGTCAACCCGGAGGCGCCGGCGAAGCCGCCGATGTGGCCTCCTGGGCGCCATGAGTTCGCCTCGGCAAAGCGCTTCGATCATGAATATCGCGTTCGATCTCATCGTGCGATCGCCGCAAGGCAGCGTTCAGACATTGCACGGCTCGGCCGCAGACGCCGCTGGTGCGTCGGCCCAGCTGTCGGCTCGCGGCTTCCAGGTTCTCAGCTGCACGCCGGCCGCCGCGCCTTGGCGCCCCCAGTTCGCTCGCGGAGGCGGCACCGCGGCGCGCTTCGACATGGCCAGCCTGGCGCAGGAACTCGCGCTGCTCATCGGCGCCGGCTTGTCCGTGATCGAGGCACTGCGAACGCTGCAGGCGCGCGAGCTGGGCCCGACGCGCAAAGCGATCCTGGGCGACATTCAGCGCCACGTCGCCGAAGGGCTGCCGTTGTCGGCTGCCTTCGCACGCCATCCGCAGCAGTTCCCGCCACTGCTGGTGGCTACCGTGTCGGCCAGCGAGCAGACCGGCGACCTCGGCATAGCGTTGCAACGCTATGCACAACATCAGAACAGCGTGCGCCAGCTCAGCGACAAGGTGCTTGGCGCCGCCGTCTATCCGATGCTGCTGCTGGCCGTGGGCGGCCTGGTGGTGATGTTCCTGCTCGGCGTCGTCGTGCCTCGGTTCGCCACGCTGATCGAAAGCGCGCAACGCGAAATGCCTTGGAGCTCGCAGTTGCTGATGGCCTGGGGCCGCATGGTGGCCACGCATCCGATGCCGCTGGCGATCGGCGCAGCCGCAATGCTCGGTTTCGCCGCATGGGGCGTGCGCCGGCTGCGACGCAGCGGCGCGCGCTCGGCGTGGATCGACAGGCTGCCCGTGATCGGCAGAATCGTGCGCCAGTTCCGCCATGCCCAGCTGTACCGCACGACTGGCATGCTCATTCAGGGCGGCATCGCCGCGCCGCGCGCTCTGCAGCTCGCGAGCGATCTGCTCGGGGCCACCGATCGCGCGCGCCTGCAACAGGCACTGGTGCTGATCCACGAAGGCCGCAGCGCCAGCGATGCGTTGTCCATCTGCGGGCTGGCCGATCCGGTGGCTGTGAGCATGCTGGCGGTGGCCGAGCGCAGCGGCGCGCTGGCCGACATCCTTGAGCGCATCGCGCAATTCCACGAAGCCGGCGTGGCGCGCGCGATCGATCTGACGAGCCGTCTCTTCGAGCCCGCCCTGATGGTGCTCATCGGTCTGGTGATCGGCGCCATCGTCGTGCTGATGTACCTGCCCATCTTCGACCTCGCCTCCAGCCTGCAATGAATCTGTCGCACGAAGACGCCACGACGATCGCCGCCGACACGAGCGCAGCGCCGCCCCACGCACTGGATGCCGCGCTCGTTCGCGAGGCCATTGCCAGCGCACCCGCGCGCGCCCGCATCGAGTGGCTGGCCGAGCGGCTGGCCATTTCGCCGCAACAACTGCTGCCACGCGCCGCCCGGCACTTCGGGCTGGAACCGATGACGATCGACGCGCTGCGTCGCTTCGAGCCCGACTTCACCGCGGTCTCGTTTGCCGATTGCCAGAAGCGCGGCTGCCTTGTGGGCCGCCGACCGGGAGCGGGCGTGCCAAGCGTGGTGCTCACCGACCCCACGGATGTTCGCCTGCGCCAATGGCTCGACGCCCAACCCGCCCTTCGCGCCGCCGAGCGCACGCTGGCGCTGCCAGCTGACCTGAATGCGGTGCTGGTGGTGGCAGAGCGCAACGTGCGTGCAATGGACGCGCTCCCTGTGCATGAGGGCGCGACGGCGCAAGACGGGATGGCACTGGCCATATCGATGACGCAGATCGAGGCCGCTCAAAGCCCGGTCGTCAAACTCGTCGACTCGACCCTGCACGACGCGCTGCGCGCCGGCGCGAGCGACATCCACCTCGAGACCCAGGCCACGGGCATGATCGTCAAGTACCGGCTCGACGGCGTGCTGCAGGTCATCAAGCAGATCGACGCCCTGACGATCGCTCATCAGGCCATCTCCCGCATCAAGGTGATTGCCGAGCTCGACATCGCCGAGCGCCGTGTCCCGCAAGACGGCCGCTTCAAGGTCGTGGCGGATGGCCGCGACATCGATTTTCGGGTCTCGATCATGCCCAACCTGTTCGGCGAGGACGCAGTGCTGCGCGTGCTCGATCGCAAGCAATTGATCGGCCAGTTCAAGGCACTCACGCTCGATACGCTGCGCTTCGAGCCGAACGTGCTCGAGTTCATCCGCAATACGGCGCAGATGCCGTACGGGCTGCTGCTCGTGACCGGGCCCACCGGCAGCGGAAAGACCACGACGCTGTACGCCGCGCTGTCCGAGATCAATACCGGCCTGGACAAGATCGTCACGATCGAGGACCCGATCGAATACCAGCTGCCAGGTGTGCTGCAGATTCCGGTCAACGAAAAAAAGGGTTTGACCTTCGCGCGCGGGCTGCGTTCGATCCTGCGCCACGATCCAGACAAGATCATGGTCGGCGAAATCCGTGACGCGGAAACCGCGCAGATCGCCGTGCAGGCGGCCCTCACCGGCCACCAGGTCTTCACGACCGTGCACGCGAACAACGTGTTCGACGTGATCGGCCGCTTCGCGAACATGGGGGTTGACAGCTACAGCCTGGTCGCCGCATTGAACGGCATCGTTGCCCAGCGCCTGCTGCGCCTGACCTGCACCGATTGCGCCCAAACCGTGGAGGTCGCGCCTGAACTGCTGCAACGCAGCGGGCTGAGCCCGGCGATCGCGCGCGACGGATTCTTCAAACGCGGCCTCGGCTGCGCCCTTTGCCGCGGCACGGGTTACAAGGGGCGCCGCGCAATCGCCGAAACGCTGGCGATCAGCGACGCTCTGCGCGAGCAACTGGTACAGCGCGCCACGCCGTCGCAGCTGCGCCTTGCGGCACGCGCCGAAGGGTTCACCAGCCTGCGCGATGCCGCCGTTGCGCTGGCCCTCAGCGGACAAACCACCCTGGAGGAAATCAATCGTGTCACTCCCGTGGCGTAAGGTACTTCGCGTGCAGGTTGAACGTCGGGGTCTGCGCACCAGCGTGCACCGTGGTGGATGGCTGGCTCGTCAAGCCGTTCTGTGCCAGGCTGAAGGCCCGGCGCCGGGCATCGACGGCTTGGCGGCGGCGCTCGAGCCGCTGCTGGCTGAACTCGAGCAGCAGGTCGATCTGCGCGGCGCCTCGGCGCAGGTCGAGTTCGGCGATGCCTGGGTCACCCTGGATGTGGTCGAGGGTGAATTCGCCGGCCTCAACGAACGCCAGTTGCAGGCCATTGCAACGGCCTGCATTGCTGAACTGCTCGGTGCGGCCAGTCTGCAACACGAATTGCGCTGGCAACTGCAGCGCGACGAGCAGCACCTGCTGATCTGCGCGGTGCAGCGAAAGGCCCTCGAGGCACTGACACAAAGCCTGCAGAACCACGGCGTTTCGCTGCACTCCGTACAGCCCCACTTCTGCGCGACGTGGAACCGGCAGGCGCGCGCGCTGGCCGACGGGCCGACGGTGCTCGCCGTCGTCGACGGAGCGGGTGCGGCGATCGCCTGTGCGCGTAGCGGCATCATCACCTCAGTCGGCCGCGCCACCTCGACCGTTGAAGGCCTGGCGAGCCTGCTTGACCCCCAGGTCGATCGGCTGCTCGCCAGCCTCGGGCTGAACGACGACGCAACCCGCTACCTCATGGTCGGCGCCGAACCGGCGCAGCACCTGCTCGCGCCACGCTGGACCGTGCTGCGTGACGAAACCTGGAGCCGCGCATGAGGGCGACGCCGCTTCGGATCGATTTCGCGCACCCGGCGCGGCACGGCACGGCGCCCCTTGCGCACGGAATCGTGCTGCTCGGCAGCCTGGCGCTGATCGGCGTCGCCTTGATCTGGGCCCACGCGCTGCAACAGCGGCGCGCGTTGTCGCACGAGCAGGTGCGCCTCGAGCGACAGCAGACGCTGCGCACCGCGCCGGCGGCGCGCGCGGGCTCGATCGAGCCGCAACAGCTGGCCCGCGAACGATGGGTCCTCGACGCAACACGGGGTTTGCACACACCCTGGGTCGATCTGTTCGCCGCGCTCGAAGCGGCACCGACACAAGCGGTCGCGCTGCTGTCGGTCGAGCCCTCAGCCGCCAAGCGCAGCGTGCGCCTGACCGCCGAGGGGCGCGACGCCAAAGCGATGCTGGCCTACCTCGGCGCGCTGCAACGCGATACGCGTCTGGCCCAGGTGGTTCTCATCGCCCACCAGGTGCAGCTGCAGTCCCCAGGGACGCCGGTGCGGTTCCAGATCCAGGCGCAATGGGCGACGGAGCCATGAGGCGCAGCCTTCGCATCGTCTGGCAGCGTGCACTGCGCCGCCTCGGCTGGTTCGGTCTTTGCGGCGTGGGCCTGCTGTTGCTGAGTGCCGCCGGTGCAGCGCTGCTGCCTGTCCTGTTGCGAGACACGCAGGATCTGGCCCGCCGCGTGGCACAGGCGCGGGCAAGAGTCGAGGTTCAGACCCGCAGCACGGAGGCCGCGGCACCGCCGGCCAGCGAGCGCCTGACGCTCGCTGAACTCACGGCGAGCCTGCCGTCGCTGGCGCAGAACGCAAGCGATCTGGAGAAACTGTTCGAACTTGCCTTCGCGCACAAGGTCGTCCTGAACAAGGCCGATTACCAGTGGCTCAGCGAGCCACGCGCACCGCTCGCCACCTACAGCGTGACGCTGCCGGTGCGCCAGAGTTACGCCGTGATCAAGCAGTTCAGCGCCGAGGTGCTGCGCGCGCTTCCTCACGTTGCGCTCGACGAACTGCGCCTGGAGCGCAACGAGGCCGGCATCGCCGAACTCGAGGCGCGGCTGCGCTTCACGTTCATCTACCGGGGGCTGTGAGATGAGTGTGTCACGTCTGCGGCTGCTGGTGCTGATCGTTGCCGGGAGCAGCGCCCTGATTGCCGCGCAGCACTGGCCGGTCGACGCCGCCGGCAGTGCGATCGTCGGTGCGACGCCACGCGCGCAGCGGCCGCACGCGGGCGCGGCACCGTCGTCTGCCGCGCCGGCTTCGTCTCCACCGCCTGTTTCGCAACCGGTCATGGCGAGTGCAGCACTCACTCCGGAGGCGGCGACCGAGCAGGCACCGCAAGCGCGCTCGCGCTCGTTCGATGGCGCCCGTGGCGACGCGTTTGCGGTGTTGAACTGGCTTCCTCCGGTGCCGCCCGCGCCGCCGCCTGCGCCGCGACCCGCGGTCACCGACGCGCCACCGCCACCGCCGGCTGCGCCGACCTTGCCACCGTTGCCGTTCGTTTTTGTCGGCATGCTGGAGAAAGGCATGGCCCGGCCGCAGGCCTTCCTGGCCAAAGGCGAAACGCTGCTGGTCGTCGCTGCCGGCGATCTGCTCGACAACAAGACCTATCGAATCGAATCGCTAACGCCCCAGGAGGTGGTCATGACCTATTTACCGCTCGACACGAGGCAGACGCTGCCGGTCACTGGAGGGACCAAGTGAATCCGCTTTTGCAGCTGCGGCGGTTCGCCAGCGCCGCCATCTTCAGCGGGTTCCTGCTGGCCGGCTGCGCGTCCACCGGCCAGCACGCGGACGGCCTGCGCCTGATCGAAGCCGGCGACCGCGACGCCGGCCTGGCGCTGCTGGCGCAGGCAAGCCGCGAGGATCCAACCAACTCGCGTCTGCGCGTCGACCTGCTGACGCACCAGGCCGCGCATGTGCGCGATTTGCTTCAGCGCGCCGACGAAGATCGCCGCACCGGCAAGGCCGCCAGTGCCGGTGAGCTCTATGCCAAGGCGCTCAAGGTCGACCCGTCGAGCGATCGCGCACGACGCGGCCTGGCCGCCGTCGAGATGGACGCCCGGCATGCCGAAGTGCTGGCAGCGACAGAAGCCTTGCTGCGCGATGCCAAGCTCGACACCGCGCGCGAACGCGTGGAAGGCGTGCTCGCCGACAACCCCGGCAGCGCGGCGGGCCAACGCCAGTTGACGCTGATCCGCGAGCGCGCCGAGAAACTGCAGCAGGCCCGCAGTGCCCAGCTCGCCGCGCAGTCGGTGCTGCGCAAACCGGTGACGTTGCAGTTCCGCGACGCCAACCTGCGCATGGTGTTCGAGGCGTTGTCGCGCACGACGGGACTCAACGTCATCATGGACCGCGATGTACGCGCCGACCTGAAGACGACCATCTTCGTCAAGGACGCCGCGCTGGAAGATACCGTCGACCTGATCCTGCTGCAGAGTCAGCTCGAAAAGCGCTCGCTGAACGCCAATACGCTGTTCATCTACCCCGCCACGCCGGCGAAGCAGAAGGAATACCAGGACCTGCAGATCCGCACCTTCCAGCTCGCCAACGCCGACGCCAAGTACCTGCAGTCGGTTCTGAAGACGGTGCTCAAGGTCAAGGATGTTTCGGTCGACGACCGCACCAACACGCTGGTGATGCGTGACACCCGTGATGCGATCGCAGTGGCATCGAAGGTGATCGCCGCGCACGACGTGCCTGAACCCGAAGTGATGCTCGAGGTCGAAGTGCTGGAAGTCTCACACGACCGTCTCAGCAACCTGGGCATCAAGTTTCCCGACAGCCTGCAGATCTCGACGCCAAGTTCGGCCGGCACCATCGGCGGCTTGCGCGACTTGACGCGCAACCAGCTGCTGGTCTCGCCGCTGGGGATTGGCCTGAACTTCAAGCTCGAAGACACCGACGCCAACTTGCTGGCCAGCCCGCGCATCCGCGCCCGCCACAAGGAGAAGGCGCGCATCATGATCGGCGACCGGGTGCCCATCATCACCAACTCGGTGACGCCGGTGCAGACCGGTGGCTCGGTGGTGACGGGCTCGGTGCAATACCAGGACGTGGGCCTGAAGCTCGAGTTCGAGCCGCAGATCTACAGCGCTCAGGAAGTCGGCATCAAGATCAACCTCGAGGTCAGCAACATCGTCAAGGAGATCAGCGACGGCTCGTCGGGGTCGCTGGCCTACCAGATCGGAACCCGCAACGCGCAGACCTCGCTGCGCCTGCGCGACGGTGAAACCCAGATCCTGGCCGGGTTGATCTCCGACCAGGACCGCAACACCTCGGCCAAGCTGCCGGGGCTGGGCCACCTGCCGACGGTGGGCAAGCTGTTCGGCAACAACAGCGGCACCAACAACAAGTCGGAAATCGTGCTGTCGATCACGCCGCGCATCATCCGTCCGCCGGTCATTCTCGATGCCACGCTGCGCGACATCTTCTCCGGCACCGAGAGCAGCCTGCGCGAGAACCCGCTGCAACTCGACCCGATCAGCCTGTTGCGCGGCCAGCAGACCGTGGGCGGCGTCGGCGCTGTGGGCATGCCGCAAGTGGATGGGCTGGGGTCAGGCGGCGGAGGCACCGTCGCACCGGGCGCTCCGGCAGGCACCGGCCCAGGTGCCGGCGCCACGGCAGCGGGGGCTCAAGGAATTGGCATCGGCATCGGCATCGGCGGCGGCGCGCCGACGCCCGTGACGTGACCCCCCCCCCCCGCAACCCCGCCGCCGCCGCCGCGCCCCGCGCCCGGCCCGCCACCACCCCCCGGGCC
>JANNKS010000472.1:0-5041 GCA_031396425.1 Rhizobacter sp.
GGCCTGGGCATCATGGGGGCTCCGATGGCGGGCCACCTCCTCAAGGCCGGCCACAAGCTGTTCGTGCACACGCGCGGCAAGCTCAATGCCGAACTCGCCGCGGCCGGTGCCACGCCCTGCACCAGTGCGAAGGCGGTGGCCGAGCGCGCCGACGTGATCATCCTGATGCTGCCCGACACGCCGGACGTGCAGACGGTGCTGTTCGGCGAGAACGGTGTCGCTTCAGGGTTGGGCAAGGGCAAGACCGTGATCGACATGAGTTCAATCTCGCCGATCGACACCAAGCGGTTCGCCGCCAGCATCAATGCGCTCGGTTGCGACTACCTTGATGCGCCGGTGTCGGGCGGAGAGGTCGGCGCCAAGGCGGCCAGCCTGACGATCATGGTGGGCGGCAGCGAAGCCGCCTTTGCGCGCGTCAAGCCGCTGTTCGAGTTGATGGGCAAGAACATCACGCTGGTGGGTGGCAACGGCGACGGCCAGACCTGCAAGGTCGCGAACCAGATCATCGTGGCGCTGAACATTGCTGCGGTAAGCGAGGCGCTGGTGTTTGCCAGCAAGGCCGGCGCTGACCCGGCCAAGGTGCGCCAGGCGCTGATGGGTGGCTTTGCGGCATCGCGCATTCTCGAAGTGCACGGTGAGCGCATGGTCAAGCGCACCTTCCAGCCCGGCTTTCGCATCGGCCTGCACCAGAAGGACCTGAGCCTGGCGCTCGCCGGCGCGCGCGCGCTCGGCGTGGCGCTGCCGCAGACCGCCGGTGCTGCGCAGTTGATGCAGGCCTGCGCCGCAAACGGCATGGGCGAACTCGATCACTCGGCACTGGTGCGTGCGCTCGAGCTGATGGCCAACCATGAGGTGGCCAAGGCTTGACCCAGCCGCTGCTTGCACCCCACAGCGACCCGCGCGCCTTCCTGCGTGCACTGTTCGATGCGGCGGTGACGCGTGCGTTGCCCGCGCACAGCATCTCCGCGTTTCTGCCCGTGCCGCCCGATCGGGCCAAGGGCCGTACCCTCGTGTTGGGCGCCGGCAAGGCGGGAGGTGCAATGGCCGCCGCGGTCGACGCACTCTGGCCTGCCGATGCGCCGATGAGCGGCCTGGTCGTCACGCGTTACGGCCACGTGCCGCCGGCCTACAGGGCAGCGCCCGGGCGAATCGAAGTGGTGGAAGCTGCGCACCCGGTGCCCGACGAGGCAGGACGCCACGCCGCCAAGCGCATCCTCGGCCTGACCGACGGCCTGGGTGCCGACGATCTGGTTTTGTGCCTGATTTCGGGCGGTGCCTCTGCGCTGCTGGCGTTGCCGGCGGCCGGGGTCACGTTCGAACAGAAGCAGGCCATCAACAAGGCCCTTCTCAAGAGCGGCGCGGCGATCGACGAGATGAACTGCGTGCGCAAGCACCTCTCGGCGATCAAGGGCGGGCGCCTGGCGGCGCGCTGCGCCCCGGCGCGTGTCGTGACGCTGCTGATTTCCGACGTGCCGGGGGATTCGCCCGAGGTGATCGGCAGCGGCCCGACCGTGCCCGATTCATCGAGCTGCGCCGACGCGCTGGGGATCCTGCAACGTTATGGCATTGACATTCCCGCAGCGGCGCGCGCCGGCCTGGAGAGTGGCGATTTTGAGTCACCCAAACCCCACGACGTGCGATTCAATGGCAACCAGGTTCACATGATCGCCACGCCGCGCCAGTCGCTCGAGGCCGCAGCGGCACTGGCCCGCAGCGTCGGGCTGGCCGCGTTCGTATTGAGCGACGAGATCGAAGGCGAGTCGCGCGAAGTGGGCAAGGTGCATGCTGCGCTGGCCCGTGCGGTGGCCCGCCATGGCGCACCGTTCGGCAAACCCTGCGTCATTCTGAGCGGCGGCGAAACGACGGTGACGGTGCGCGAACGGTCGGGGCGTGGTGGCCGGGCAAGCGAGTTCCTGCTCGGTTGCGCAATTGCGTTGCAGGGCGAAGCTGGGGTGTATGCGCTGGCGGCCGACACCGACGGCATCGACGGCATTGAAGACAACGCCGGCGCGATCATCGGGCCCGATACTCTGGCGCGTGCTGCGACGCTGGGCCTGAAAGCGAGCGAGTTCCTCGACCGCAATGACGCCTACAACTTCTTTCAGCCGCTGGGCGACCTTGTCATCAGCGGCCCGACGTTCACCAACGTGAATGACTTCCGCGCGCTGCTGATGATTTGAAACCCGCTGGCCACGGGCCGGCCGCGCATCACCAGCCCAGACCGCACGGGTACGGCATGTCGCGTCAATCGGTCTGCGCTGAGGCTCAGCGCGGCAGGCGCAACCCCCTGCGGCCAGCCATTTCTTCACCCATCGCGCGCACCGCATCGGGACCCTCACACAAAGCGCTCAGGCGCGCGCTGGGGTAGGCGACCTGCTCCTCGGCGCGCATGTGCTGGTCGATCGTCTGCGTGAAACAGCGCGCCGCACCGTCGAGTTCTGCCAGGTCCACCTCGCGCTGACTTGCCACCTGTACGAGCAAGGGCCACAACACACACCATTGACCTTCAATCAGGCGGTGTTCCGCGCGCAGACGCTGGGCGAGGGCGGCCAGTTCGGGGTCACCGCTGGCCTCGAGGCGCGGCAACACATGCCGTTCCTCGTCTTGATGGTGCTGGGGTGCCGCGATGTCGAAATAGCGCATCACGTCGCACGCCGCGTCGCGCGCCTGGAGGCCATCGCCGCGAACACGCAGGTGGTCAACCAAGCGCGCCAGCAGGCCCAGGCTGCTGCGCACCCGGTCATGGCAGGCGTCGAGCATGTCGAACGGCATGCTGAACGAGGCCGGCGCGGTTCGACCGCCGGCTGGCTCTTCCGGTGCGGGGTTCGGCATGCCTTCATTGTGAGAGTCGAAGTGTCCCGGTCCAAGGCCCATTCTTGATCCATCGCAATGGTCTTCGAGGCCAGTTGCGCGACAGTGCGTTGCACCCCTATCAGGAACATGACGTGGAGACAGAGAGCACCTGGCCCCAGGTGAAGCAACCCAGCCTAGCCGCCGCCGGCCGCAACAGCGCGCCGGGGCTTCGGCGCGAGCCTGGTGGCGCGATGGACGATGTGCGCTTGGCATGGAAGAGCGTCTTCGGTCCCGAGCCGCTGGCGCCCGAGCTGACGGAGCAATTGCTGGTGATCTCCAACCCTTGCGACATAGCGCCCGGTCAGCTGGTGCTTTCGCACCTCAGCCTGGCACGCAGCCTGTGCCTTCTGGTGAATGGCGATGTCGGTTTGGGTGTGGCCGTCGCGGATGCACCGTTCCACCCCGAACGCAGCGTTCGCGGCCCCGCGTGGCTGGACATCAGCAGCGCCTGGCTTGGCCGCGCCCACGCCCTTGATGCGGTGGCGTTCAGCCCGGTGCGGGTGGTGAACGTGTCGCGCGGCGCTTACCAGACGCTGATGGCGCGGCACCCCGATCTGTCACTGCGCACCGTGCTGGCCCTGGCGGGTCAGGTGCATGCGCTCACCGAAGCCACCCACGACCTGATGCACAAGGACGCCGAAGCCCGCTTGACGGCCTGGCTGCTGCAACGCTGCGTTGCCGATCCGGCCGAGCCGAATCAGGCGCTCGTCAAGCTCGGCGAGCGCAAGCGAGACATCGCGTCGCAGTTGGCCATCACCCCCGAAACGTTGTCGCGCCTGTTGCGTCAGCTGGTCAGCGACGGCCTGATCGCTGTGCAGGGCTACACGATCGGGGTGCTCGACCTGAACGGCCTGCGCGCGCGGGTTCAAATCTAGCCGCTGCGCGGCTTGCTCGCCACGCAGCTCAGCGCCCGTCAGGGGTGGCAGAACCAGTAGCGCGGCCCGCGCCGAGCTGCTCATGGCTGAAAAGGGGCAGGGCGGCGCCCGGCGAACTGAACTGCAGCAATTGCGCCACCACGGCGGCTGCCAGCACCTCGGGTTCCTTGCCGGCAATGCCGGGCACGCCGATCGGGCAGGTCAGGCGCAGCAGCGCGTCCGGCGCCACGCCGCGCTGTTCGAAGCGGTGCATGAAGCGCTGCCGCTTGGTCTTGGATCCGATCAGGCCGAGGTAGCCGAAATCGGCGCGGCGCAGAATGGCTTCCGTGATGCGCAGATCGAGCTCGTGCTGGTGCGTCAGCACCAGATAGAAGGCACCCGCTGGCGCGTGGCGCACCTCGGCTTCGATCGTGTCGACGCACACGGTTCGGACCTGCGCCACCGGGTGCAAAGGC
This sequence comes from Rhizobacter sp., assembly GCA_031396425.1. GTDB lineage: Bacteria > Pseudomonadota > Gammaproteobacteria > Burkholderiales > Burkholderiaceae_C > JAEMQF01. The sequence goes on from JANNKS010000472.1 coordinate 4,184, forward strand.
GCATCGCGCTGTGCCGCGGCAAATTCCTCTTCGCGCTCGTCGATCCAGGCGATGCGCACATCGAAGGGCGCGAGTGCTTTCACGATCGCGCGCCCCACGTGGCCAGCGCCGTAGAGCTGTAGATCGAAACGCGGCGCGGCGACCGGCCATCGTTGCAAGGCCGGTGCGTCCAGGGCGCTGTAGACCAGCGTGACGGCGCCACCGCAGCATTGCCCGAGGGACGGCCCGAGCGCAAAGTGTTCGCTGCCGTTGCAGTTCTCGCCACGGGCCAGGCGTTCACGCGCCGATGCAATCGCTTTCCACTCCAGGTGGCCGCCGCCGATCGTGCCCTCCACGCCGTGCGCATCGACCAGCATGCGTGTGCCGGCTTCGCGCGGCACCGACCCGCGTGCCTCGCTCACCTCCACCAGCACTGCGTGGCGCGCCTCGGCGAACCAGCGCTGCGCCGTGTCACGCAGCGAGGGCATCGTTGAAAGCGCTTGTGGCCCGATCAGCCGGCACGCACCGCGCTGATGGCACGCAGGATCGCCTCCGGCGTCGCGGGCGCGCTCAGCGGCGGGTCGACGCGGTGCTCGGCCACCGCCGACACGGCATCACGTATCGCGTAGAACACCGAAAAAGGCAACAGCAGTGGCGGTTCGCCGGCGGCCTTGCTGCGGTGAATCGTGTCTTCCTGGTTGTCGCCCGAAAAAAGGCGCACGTTGAACACCGGCGGGCAGTCGTTCGCGGTCGGAATCTTGTAGGTGCTCGGAGCATGGGTGGTCAGCAGGCCCGCCCGTTTCGAGCCGTCGGCGGGGTGCCAGACCAGCTCTTCGGTCGTGAGCCAGCCCATGCCCTGGATGAAGGCGCCTTCGACCT
>JANNKS010000532.1:0-9528 GCA_031396425.1 Rhizobacter sp.
CCTGCCGTCCGCTTGCCTTGGTTCTCTGTCACTCGTCTCACCGCCAGTGACCTGGCGGCAAACGAGCGGATCAGCGACCGTTGCAGCGCTTTCACCCTGCGCCAATCGCTTTCCTGCGTAGCCTTCGCTATCCGCATCTGCATCGTTCACGTGCATCTCGACCCGGCGCCATTCGATGGACTGCCAGCCGTTCGGCACGTGCGAGGACGCAGAACCATCGTTGTCGATGATCTCTTCCATGCTGACCTCGTTGGTGAACCCGTCGAGGACGCGCACGGCTCCCCGAAGGGAAGCTTGCGTCCCTTCGGGGCTTGGTAGAACTCAGCAACCGGCTCGCGACGGTTGCACCACGTGGAAGTGGGCCTGCTTTCGCAGTGGGGCAAATCTGGAACCCCTATCCCGACGATTACAGCCAGGCATTCGCTTTTTCCACAATCCCATACCCCCTCGCCCAACAGGTTGCGTTACGGCTTCCCTGCCCACGCGCCGGAGCGCGCAGGCGGACAGTGGGGCTTACCACGTTCCTTAAATTGCCGACAGCGCGGTGTTGATCCGCGATGCCTGTCCGTTTAGGGCCTGTCTTTCCCGGAGCTGCACCGATGACGACGTGCTCTCTTTTGCGACGAGAGCAACCGGCAGCGTGCCTTTTGGCTGTGGCCTGACAGCAGGTTTGGCCACTCAATTCTTACCCGGGTTCAATCGACAGTTCACGTACGTTACCCATGCGGAACTAGCCTGGCCCCTCGTCCGCCGTCCTGCTGGCAGAGTCCGTACGCACCCTCGCGGGATACACACGCCACCAAGGTGGGAGACGTTGTCGGATGGGCTTCACACAGGACCGTTGCCAGTCCTGCATGCCATCGTAGGCTACCGTTGGTCGCGCAACGGGTCGCGGTCATGACTGATGTCATGCGCGACGAGGCAATCCAAGACATTGCCACTCTTCGGAGAACGTCACTGGACGTCTTCACGCGTACCCGCGGGGGCGGGCGCTCGGGAGCGATGTGCAGGCCGTGGGCCTGTGTGAGCGCTCTTGGGACGCTGTGTGCTGACCACTTATGGCGGCAGCGTACAGACGCAACATCATCACGGTCCCCCTCGGACGCATCCGAGGACTTCCGTCACGGCACCCTACTGAACTACTTCGGGTGTTTCTCCGCCGGGCCTTTCATCCCGGGATACGCTTCCAAGGGAAAGCGGATCTACTCCAAGGCTGCATTGAACCGGCAGCTCGGTCGAGTGACACGTTCGATACGTGTCGCACCGCAAAAGCGAATTATACGGAGCGCGAACTGCGGGACGCGAACTGCTCCACGCTTTGACACCTTGTCACCGCTTGCCGCGGGCCTCGAACGGTAAACTCATGCCCGAACTGTAGGAGCGCTGCAAACCATGCGAAATATCACTGGTTACGTCCTGGCCGCATTGCTCGGTGCGAGCCTGGCATTGCCGGCGGCGGCGCAATGGAAGTGGCGCGACAAAAGCGGCGTGGTTCAGTACAGCGACACGCCACCGCCGTTCGGCATTCCGGCGCAGGACATCCTGCAAAAGCCCAGCCCGGTTCAGCGCAGCTTCGTGGCTCCGGCCGCTGCGGCATCGGCGGTCGCTGCGGCACCGCTCGCCCCCAAGGGCGGCGACCCGGAACTCGAAGCGAAGCGCCGCAAGCAGGAACAGGACAAGGCCGAAACGGTCAAGACCGAAGACCGCGCCAGGGCCGAAAAACTCGCCGTCGCACAGGCCGACAACTGCGCCCGGGCGCGCAATCACATGCGCACGCTTGAAGAAGGCATTCGCATGGTCCGCACCAATGCGAACGGCGAGCGCGAGGTGCTCGACGACAAGGGCCGTGCAGATGAAAAGTCGCGCGCCCGCGAAGTCATCGCGTCCGACTGCAAATGACCGCGCACCCACGCGTCGCGGCTGGGCGGCCCGGCGTCGAACGGTTCAGCGCGGAACTCAACGCCTGAATCTCATCCGCCAGGGCGCGCCTTGAGTTTGCGTTGCTTGGCGTGCCGCAGGCGGCGCGCTTCCTTCGGGTCGACCGCCAAGGGCCGGTAGATTTCCACCCGGTCCTGGTCGCGCAGCGGTGTTGCCAGGCCCGTCAGCTTGCCCCAGATGCCCACGCGGCGCTGGGCCAGGTCAATCGCCGGATGGCGCGTCAGCACACCGCTGAGTCGCAACGCGTCGTGCACGGTGGCGCCGGGCGGAACACTCAGCTGAACCGCATCCACCTCGCCCGGGCCGGGGCAGTAGATGACCTCCACCGCCAGTGAGGGTGCCTCAGCGTGGCCCATAGACCTGCTCGGCGCGTCTGACGAACGAATCGACCAGCGTATTGGCGATGCGGTCGAACACCGGGCTGAGCAGGGCTTCGAACGCTGCATTCGAGAATGCATAACGAAGCTGGAATTCAATCCGGCACGCTTGCGCCTCCTGGCCCGCCGGGGTGGCCAGAGGAACGAACACCCAATCGCCTTCCAGGTCCGAGAACGGCCCATCGACCAGGCCAAGCCGAACCGAGGCGTCCGCCACGTGTTCATTGCGTGTCGTGAACGCATGGCGCACACCGGCGTAGGCCAGGTGCAAGCGCGCGGTCATGCCACCGGCCTGCCGTTCAAGAACCTCGGCGCGTTCGCACCAGGGCAGGAACTGCGGGTACTCGGGCACGTTGATCACCAGCGCGTACATCTCGCGCGGCGAGTACCACAGCAACACCGACTTGTTGACGCGCTTCATACAATGGCCAAATTCTAGAGGGGGCGCTTGCGCGCCCTCTGCTGCCTCCGCCCGAACCCACCCCATGCCCATTGCTGAAAATCGACGCGCCCACTTCGATTACCACATCGAAGAGCGCCATGAAGCCGGCATGGTGCTGGAAGGCTGGGAGATCAAGGCCATCCGCTCAGGCCAGGTGCAGCTCACCGACGGCTACGTGATCATCCGCGACGGCGAGTTGTACCTGATCGGCTGCCGCATCGACGCGCTGCGCAGTGCGTCCACCCACATCCGGCCCGAGGCCGACCGCACCAAGAAGCTGTTGATGCACAAGGACGAGATCAAGCGCCTGGTCGGCAAGGTGGAGCAAAAGGGATTCACGCTGGTGCCGTTGAACCTGCACTACAAGGGTGGGCACGTGAAATGCGAGATCGCACTGGCCAAGGGCAAGGCCGAGCACGACAAGCGCAATACCGAGAAGCAGCGCGACTGGGACAGGGAGAAGGGGCGCTTGATGCGCCACAAGGTCTCGTCCAAGCCGTAGGCCAGGGCGCACGCCAAAGACGGCCCGTGGCTTGCGCTCACTTCACCTTGAGGACGTCGTCGAGGAAGGTCACGATGGCGCGGTTCAGGACGTCTTGACGGTTTTCGAAGAAGTGCATCGCGCCATCGACGACCACCTGCTGCGAGCCTGGAATGCGCTGAATCTGCTTGCGCCGCTCATCAGCACCGACGATGGTCACGCTCCAGTCGAGCGAACCATAGATGTCGAGCACCGGGATCTGGATGCGAAACATGTCTTCCAGGCCGTTGATGATGCCGATGAAGACCCAGGCGCCCACCTTCGGGTCGCTGCGATGGATCAGGTAGTGGTTCGCCATCGTCGCGCCCAGGCTGTGCGAGACGATCGCCAGCTTCTTGTTGCCGCGCGCAAGCAGCCAGTCGGCCGCCAGGGCGAAGCGTTCGTCGGCATCGCCGTAGGTCGGGAAGTAGTCGCCGAGCTTGGCTGAACTCGGCAGCACCGGCATCTGGATCGACAGCGTCGAATAGCCTGACTCTGCCAGCTTGACGCGCAGAATGCCGTACAGGTCATAGTCCGGCGCCCAGCCTCGCCCGTGCGCGATGATCACTGCGCCGCGCGGCTGTTTGGCGGGCAACCACAGGCCCAGGAACTGGTGTCCGTTGGCTTGGGTCAGGCGAATCGCTTCACCGTCGACCAGGGTCGCCAGGGTTTCGGTCGCCCAGCGCGCCTCACGTTCGTAGTCCTGCGCGGCAACACTGCGGCTCGCGACGATCAGCGCCAGCAAACAAAGAAACCCGCCGAAGCGGGTTCCCGATAGGCCCAAGGCCATTTCTTACGCCAATTTGAACGGCAACCTGCGCAAGCGCTGGCCGGTCAACGACGCCACGGCGTTGCCGATCGCGGGCGCGATCATCGCCGTCACCGGTTCGCCGATGCCGCCGGGGGGTTGGCCGTCGGTGATCAGGTGCATGTCGATGACCGGCGAGTCGTTCATGCGCGCGGTACGGTAGTCGTGGAAGTTGGTCTGCTGAACCTGCCCAGCAACGATCGTGATGTCGTCGTACAACACCGACGACATGCCGTAGATCACGCTCGACTCGATCTGCTGCCTGACAATATTGGGGTTCACGGTGCTGCCAACGTCGGCCACCACAGTGACCTTGTGCACCTTGATTTCCTTGCCGGCTGCCGACACCTCGGCCACCATTCCGAGGTAGGTGCCGTAGCCTTCCATGATGGCCACGCCCTGCTTGCGCCCAGCCGCGAGCGGCTTGCCCCAACCGGCCTTCTCGGCCACCATGTTGAGGGCGCGCAAATAGCGCGGCTCTTTCGCGAGCATGTCGCGGCGGAACTGCACTGGGTCCTTGCCCGCCGCGGCAGCCATCTCGTCGATGAAGCATTCATTGGCGAACGCATTCATCGCGTGCGACACGGAGCGCCAGTAGCCGACCCGCACGCCGGTGTCCTGGATCACGGCGCTGCCCGACTGGTTCGGAATGTCATAGGGCAGTGGCGCGTACTCCAACATGAACGGGTCGATGCCATCCTTGACGAAGGCGCTGAACAGGCGCTGCGTGACCGACGGGGAGGCGAAGCTCGCCTTGTAGGCCACCGCCTTGCCTGAGCCATCCAGGCCCGCAGCCATCTTGTGCACGCTGGCCGGGCGATAGAAGTCGTGCGTCATGTCGTCTTCACGCGACCAGATCAGCTTGACCGGCATGCCTGCAGCCTTGCTGATTTCGACAGCCTGCACAATGAAATCGACGTCAACCCGCCGGCCGAAACCGCCGCCGAGGAAGGTGGTGCGCACCTTCACCTGCTCGGGCTTCATGCCCAGAACGCCGGCCGCCATGCCCTGCGCCAACTGCTGGAACTGGGTCGGCCCGACGAGCAGGCACGAATCGGCGCGCACGTCGGCGGTGAAATTCATCGGCTCCATCGTCACGTGGGCGGTGAACGGCAACTCGTACTCGGCGACGAGTCTCTTCGCCGCACCCGCCATCGCCGCGTCGGCGTCACCGACCTTTCTGAACGAAGCCCCGGGCTTCGACGCTCCGGCCCGCAATTGCTCGGTAATCGCCGCGCTGCTCACGCCGAGTACGGCACCGTCGTCCCACTTGATGCTGATCGTTGACAGCGCCTTGCGTGCATGCCAATACGTGTCGGCCACGACGGCAACACCGTCGGTGATCTGCACCACTTTCTTGACCCCTGGCATGCCCATCGCCGTCGAAGCGTCAAAGCTGACCACCTTGCCACCCAGTGCCGGGCATTGCGCCAAAGCGGCGACACCCATGCCGGGCAACACCACGTCGATGCCGAACTCGGCCGTGCCGTTCACCTTGGCGGGTGAATCGAACCGGTTCATGTCCTTGCCGACGTAGCGGAAATCCTTCGCCGCCTTGAGCGCTGGCGCTTTTGGCGGGGTGAGCTTGGAGGCCGCGTCAACGAGTTCGCCGTAAGAGGCTTTCTGGCCACCCGGGCCGAGCACAAACGCGTTTTCGGCGCGGCAGGCTTCTGCTTTGACATTCCACTTCTGTGCCGCCGCGTCGACAAGCACGCTGCGCGCCTGCGCGCCCGCAACGCGCAGCTTCTCGTAGGCGTCACGCACCGACGTCGAGCCGCCCGTCAACTGACCACCAAGCATGGCATTGATATAGGGCTCGCCGGCCGGCGCCATTTCGACCTTGACTTTGGTGAGGTCGACATTCAACTCTTCGGCAATCAGCATCGGCATCGAGGTGAACACGCCCTGGCCCATCTCGGAGCGGGCGCACAGGATGGTGATGCTGTTGTCGCTGCCGACGCGCACCCACGAATTGGGCAGCATCGTCGACGCGACAGGTGCGTTGCTGGCAGGCGTGGCGCAGCCCGGCAGCACGAAGCCGATCATCAGCGCACCGCCGGCAGCGGCGCCGGTGCCAAGAAAGTCGCGGCGTGAGATTTGTGTGGTGTTGCTCATGGTCAGGCTCCCTTCGCAGCGGTGTGAATGGCAGCGCGAATGCGCGGGTAGGTGCCACAGCGGCAGATGTTGCCCGACATGGCGTTGTCGATGTCGGCATCGGTCGGTTTCGGTTTGTCGCGCAACAGCGCCACCGCGCTCATGATCTGGCCCGACTGGCAGTAGCCGCACTGCGGCACGTCGTGCTGCAGCCAGGCGGCCTGCACGCGCTTGCCAACCGGGTCGGCGGCCATCGCTTCGATCGTCGTCACCTTCTTGCCGGCGGCAGCCGAGAGCGGCGTGCTGCACGAGCGCACCGGCACGCCATCCAGATGAACCGTGCACGCGCCGCAAAGCGCCATGCCGCAGCCAAACTTGGTACCGGGCATGCCGATCTCGTCACGAATCACCCACAACAAGGGCGTGTCGCTTTCCGCGTTCACGCTCACGCTTTTTCCGTTCACGCTCAATTGAGTTGCCACTGGTGTCTCCTGGTTGGTCGTTGAGAGGTGCGCATGATCGCGCAATGTTTTTCACCCCGCCGATGCTAGGGGTGTGGGCTGGCGTTTACCCCTAGGGTAAACACTGCATTCTGAATTCAATCATCGGCGGCGCCGCGCAACCGGCAGCCTGCGGGCGCGGCGCCCACCGCCCTATTCCTTCGCCGCGGGCATGGCCTGCGTCAGCGAGCCTGCCACAGCCTGGGCCGGCACCGCACCGCTGTGCCGCTCGCGCACAAGGTAGCTGTACAGCACCGGCACCACCACCAGCGTCAACAATGTCGATGTGATGATGCCGCCGATGATGGCGCGGCCCATCGGCGCCTGGATCTCGCCGCCCTCGTTCAACGCGAGTGCGAGCGGCAACATGCCGAACACCATCGCGCCGGTAGTCATGATGATGGGCCGCATGCGCACCAGGCCGGCCTGCAGCAGCGCGTCGGGAATGCTCAGGCCCGCCTTGCGGCCCTGGTTCGCGAAATCGACCAGCAGGATCGCGTTCTTCGTCACCAACCCCATCAGCATGATCAGGCCGATCATCGAAAAGACGTTCAGCGTCGAGCGCCACAACAGCAATGCGAGCATCACGCCGATCAGCGACAGGGGCAACGACGCCATGATCGCCAGCGGCTGCCGGACGCTGCCGAACTGGCTCGCCAGCACGATGTAGATGAAGATCACGCTCAAGCCCAGCGCCGCGAGCATCGCGGCGAAGGCGTCTTGCTGCTCCTTGGTCTGGCCGCCGACGTCGAAGCTGAAGCCGGGCGGCAGCTTGATGCTGTCGACCAGCGCCTGCACATCCTTGCCGGCATCGCCCGACGGTCGGCCTTCGACGCCGGCGAAGATGGCCTCGCGTCGCTGCAGGTTCTGGCGCCGGATCACTTCCGGGTTGACCACCGGAACGATCGTCGCGACGGTGTCGAGCAGAATCGCGGCACCGTCCTTGCTGAAGGCGACAGGCAGGTGGCGCAACTGGTCGATGCGTTCGCGCTGCGTTGCCGGCAGGCGCAATTGCACCTCGACCTGCTGGCCGTCGGACGTGGTCCAGTAGGTCGCGATTTCGCCATTCACGTAGGCGCGCAGGCTGCTCGCCAGTTGCGGCGCCGTCAGGCCCAGTTCGCGCACCGCGCCGGGGTTGAGCCGCACCGCATAGGCCGGCAGCCCGGGCTTGACCGACACCTCCACATCGACGATGCCCTTGATCGCGCGAATGCGCTGGGCCAGGTCTTGCGTGATGGTCGCCAGGCCGTCGGGGTCATTGCCGAGCACGGCGACGTAGATCGGCCGGTCGAACCCGAGCGAAACGTCGATGCCTGGCACCTTGGCGAGCCGGGCCCGGATTGCATCTTCCACCTGCTTCTGGCTGCGTTCGCGTTCCGAGCGGGGCTTCAGGCCGATGTTCAAGGTCGCCTGGTTGCGCCCCTGCGAAAGACCGGCGCCGACGCCACCGACATTGGTCGAAATCGTGGCCACCTCGGGCAAGGACGACACCAGTTCTTCCACCTGGCGGATCTTCGCGTCGCTGCGCTCCAGACTGGAGCCCACCGGAAGGCGCACGTTGAGCTGGGTGAAGCCCTGGTCGGTCTGTGGAATGAATTCGCTGCCCACCAGCGGCACCAGCGCCAGCGCACCGGCCAGGCTCGCCACGCCGATCCAAAGCACGACGGCGCGCGGTGTCAATGTGGCCCGCCGCCAGGCGCGCGGGGCGTGCTGTGTGCTTGCGCCAGGTGCGCCGAGCGCACGTGCGAACACCGGCAGGGGCATCGAGTAGCGGCGCGCCGAGAACGCCCAGCGAATCAGGCCCTCGTAGGTGACGTGCAGCGCGTCCATCAAACGGTCGGTGCCGCGAATCATGGCGCCAATCACAGGCCAGTCTTTGAGCCGCGCATTCGGCGGGTCTTTCCAGACACTGGAAAGCATCGGGTCGAGCGTGAAACTGACGAACAGGCTCATCAGCACCGCGACCGTGACGGTCAGGCCGAATGCCATGAAGAACTTGCCGACGATGCCGCCCATGAACGCGACCGGCACGAACACGGCGCAGATGGCAAACGTCGTGGCCATCACGGCCAGGCCGATTTCGCTGGTGCCTTCGAGCGCCGCGCCCCGATGGTCCTTGCCCTGGTGCAGGTGGCGCACGATGTTCTCGCGCACCACGATCGCGTCGTCGATCAGCAGGCCGATGCACAGGCTCAGGCCCATCATCGTCATGAAGTTGAGCGTGAAGCCGAACGCGTAGATCGCGATGAATGACGCGATCACCGCAATGGGCAAGGTCAGCCCGGTGATGATCGTCGAGCGCCAGGAATGCAGGAACAGGAAAACGATCAACACGGTCAGCAACGCGCCTTCGATGAGCGTGTGCTGCAGCCCGCGCAGCGCGCCTTTGACGAAGTCGCTGTTTGCATTGATCAGGCGCAGCTCCACGCCCACCGGCAGACCCTTGCGCAGTTCTTCCGCGGCCGCCTTCACCGCTTCACCGGTCGCAACGATGTTGGCGTCCTGCTGCTTGAAGATGTTGAACGTCACCGCCGGCTGGCCGTTGATGCGCGCAAGCGAATCGGCCTCACGTTCACGTTCCACCAGCGTGCCCAGGTCACCCAACGTCAACGCCAGGCCGCCGCGGCGCGCCACCACCTGGTTGGCGAAATCCTTCGGGTCACGCACCCGGCCCTCGACGCGCAACAGCGTGTCCTGGGTACCGTTGGACAGCAGGCCCACGGGCTGGTCGGCATTCGCCTCGCGCAGTGCGGTGGCAATCTCGGCCGGCGTCACGGCGTAGGCGCGCAGCCGGATCGGGTCGAGGTCGATGCGCACCTCACGTTCGGTCAGGCCGTTGATTTCGACCC
>JANNKS010000554.1:0-4868 GCA_031396425.1 Rhizobacter sp.
GGCGCGATTCGCGTCGTCGTGCTCAAGGAACGGCACCAGCGACGCCGCCACCGAAACGATCTGGGTCGGCGCCACGTCCATGTACTGGATGCGCTCGGCCGAGGTCAGGATCGACTCGCCGTTGTCGCGCGCACTCACCAGCTCGTCGACCAGCTTGCCCTCGGTGTCGAGCGTCGCGCTGGCCTGCGCGATCACATATTTGCCCTCTTCGATGGCAGACAGGTAGTCGATCTGCATCGTCACCTTGCCGTTCGCCACCCGGCGGTAAGGTGTTTCGAGGAAGCCGTACTCGTTGAGCTGGGCGTACAAGGCCAACGAGTTGATCAGGCCGATGTTCGGGCCTTCCGGCGTTTCGATCGGGCACACGCGACCATAGTGCGTCGGATGCACGTCGCGCACCTCGAAGCCGGCGCGTTCGCGCGTCAGGCCGCCCGGCCCGAGAGCGGAGACGCGGCGCTTGTGCGTGATCTCCGACAACGGGTTGGTCTGGTCCATGAACTGCGACAGCTGGCTCGCACCGAAGAACTCCTTGAGCGCCGCTGAAATGGGCTTGGAGTTGATCAGGTCGTGCGGCATCAGCGCCTCGGTCTCGGCTTGCCCGAGGCGCTCCTTCACCGCCTTCTCGATACGGGCCAGGCCCGAACGGTACTGGTTCTCGGCCAGTTCGCCGACGCAACGCACGCGGCGGTTTCCGAGGTGGTCGATGTCGTCGACGTCGCCGCGGCCATTGCGCAATTCGACCAGGATCTTCACGACATCGAGGATGTCGTCATTCGACAGCGTCATCGATCCTTCGGGCACGTCGCGGCCGACCCGGGCGTTGAACTTCATGCGCCCGACGCGCGACAGGTCGTAGGTGTCGGCGTTGTAGAACAGCCGGTGGAAAAGGGCTTCCACCGCATCTTCGGTGGGCGGCTCGCCGGGACGCATCATGCGGTAGATCGCGACCCGCGCGGCGAGCTGATCGGCCGTTTCATCGGCAGCCAGCGTCTGCGAGATGTAGCTGCCTTCGTCCAGCTCGTTGGTGTACAGGCAAGGAATGTCCTTGGCGCCGGCAACACGCAGCTTCTTCAGCAGGGCATCGGTCAGTTCGTCATTCGCCTTCGCGATGATCTCTCCGCTTTCGGCGTCGACCACGTTGCGCGCCAGCATTCGGCCCAGCAGATAGTCCTCAGGGACGCTGATGTGGTTGGTCTGGGTCGTCTCGAGCGTGCGTGTATGGCGCGCAGTGATCCGCTTGTCCTTTTCGACCACCACGTTGCCGGCCTTGTCGGTGATGTCGAAGCGCGCGATCTCGCCACGCAGTCGATCGGCGACGAATTCCATCTGCGCGCCGGCGTCCATCAGGCGGAAGTTGTCGAAAACGAAAAAGTGCGCCAGGATCGCCTCGGGGTTGAGGCCGATCGCCTTGAGCAGAATCGTCACCGGCATCTTGCGCCGGCGGTCGACGCGGAAGTACAGCATGTCCTTCGGGTCGAACTCGAAGTCAAGCCAGGAGCCGCGGTAGGGAATGATGCGCGCCGAGAAGAGCAGCTTGCCGCTCGAATGGGTCTTGCCCTTGTCATGTTCGAAGAACACGCCAGGTGAGCGGTGCAGCTGCGAGACGATCACGCGCTCGGTACCGTTGACGATGAACGAACCGTAGTCGGTCATGAGCGGCACTTCGCCCATGTAGACCTCTTGCTCCTTGATTTCCTTCACCGTCTTGGGCTGCGGGGACTCGCGGTCGTAGATGATCATCTGCAATTTGGCTCGCACGGCAGCCGCATAGGTCAACCCGCGCTGCTGGCATTCGCGCGTGTCGAATGCCGGCTTGGCCATGTTGAATTCGATGAACTTCATCTCCACGAAGCCGTTGTGCGAGACGATCGGGAACGCCGAGATGAATGCCGCCTGCAGGCCTTCGGGTTTGCGTTTCTGCGGCGGAACGTCCTTCTGCAGGAAGGCAACGTAGGAGTCCTTCTGCATCGTCAGCAGATAGGGGACATTGAGAACGCTCTCGCGCTTGCCGAAGCTCTTGCGGATCCGCTTGCGCTCGGTGTAGCTGTAGGGGGTTTGTTGCTGCGCCATAGGTGGTACTCACTCCGTCTCAGGGTGCGCGGCCCGGCCCAGGGCGTTGCTCCCGAAGGCGACTGTCTTTCGAGCCAGCGGCTCGAAGCTTGGTGGCTGGCCACTACCAGCCGCTGGCGGACAACCCCGGCATTGCACCGGAGCCCGACCAAACCCGTTCTCTGCAGTCGGATCAAAGAACACTGCAAAACGCCTGTGGCGCTTTGCGCTGCTCTCGAAGCGGCGCTGATTTCTCAGCGCCGTGGTGAATCGGAAGCCGGCCGTCGCTAGCGACCCGAGCTTGCGTCGAGAAGCGCAGCCGTACTTTTGTACGACGGCGCTCTTGCCATGTTCGGCAGGCGCAAGAACGGGTATTGCAACAGCTGAAGCCGATTTACTTGAGTTCGGCCTTCGCGCCGGCGTCTTCCAGCTTTTTCTTCGCCGCTTCAGCGTCAGCCTTCGGAATCGCTTCCTTGACCGGCTTCGGTGCACCGTCGACGAGATCCTTGGCTTCTTTCAGGCCCAGGCCAGTCAGCTCGCGCACCGCCTTGATGACGGACACCTTGTTCGCGCCGATTTCGGTGAGGACGACCGTGAATTCGGTCTTCTCCTCGACGACCGCGGCAGCACCACCACCGCCGCCGGCACCGGCAGGCGCCGACATGGCGGCTGCGGAAACACCAAACTTCTCTTCAATGGCCTTCACCAGGCCATTGAGTTCCATCACGGACATGCCGTCGAGTGCGGCCAGGAAAGCGTCTTTGTCGAATGCCATTATTGGCTCCTAGGATTCGGGTAAAGGGTCGATGAAATGATTGACGGTTGATCAGGCCACGGCGACGGCCTCAGCAGCCGGTGCCTCGCGCTTTTCCGCGATCGCGGCCAGCACGCGCGCGAGGCGCGAAATGGGCGACTGCATCAGGCCGAGCAGCTGGGACAGCAGCACTTCCTTGCTCGGAATGTCGGCCAGGGCCTTCACCCCGGAGGCATCCAGCGCCTGGCCGGCATGTGCACCAGCCTTGACGATCAGTTTGTCGTTGCCTTTGGCAAAGTCGGACAGCACTTTGGCCGCGGCAACGGCGTCCTGCGAAAAACCGTAGATCAGCGGGCCTACCATGCTTGCCGAGGCCACCTCGAACGGCGTGCCGGCGACGGCGCGACGAGCGAGCGAATTCTTCAGCACGTGAAGATAGACGCCACGCTCGCGCGCCTGCTTGCGCAGCACGTTCAGGTGTTCCACGGTGAGGCCACGGTATTCGGCCAGCGCCAACGTTTGCGAACGCGCCACTTGGGCGGCCACATCCGTCACCACGGCGGCTTTCTCGTTGCGATTCAGACTCAAGGTCTACTCCTCACATCATGTGTCGCCAAGCCCGCGAAGGCCCGTTGACACGCCACAAGTTCAGCGACCTTCTGACCAGGAAAATTCCTCATCAGCGGGACCGCCATCTGCGCTGGCCATTAAGTGGCCCATCGGGCCACACCAGCGGTCTTGGACGGCCAGAGCCTGAACCTTGCCAACTGTCCGGGAATGCCCTGCGGCACTCTCGGTCAATTCATGCACCGGAACGATGAAATCGTCGCCCCGGTCGATTCAAAACCCTGCCCACCACCTCGTCGGGTGCGCGCCATTCGGGCACACACCCTGATCTCATCAAGACTGTGCCGCCGCCGCGTTGATTGACGCCACGTCGACCCGGGCGCCCACGCCCATGGTTGACGACAGCGCCACCTTGCGAAGGTAGATGCCCTTGCTCGAAGCCGGCTTGGCCTTGTTCAGGGCCTCGATCAGTGCACGCAGGTTCCCGCCGAGCTTGTCAACCTCGAACGAGCGGCGACCGATCGACGCATGAACAATGCCACCCTTGTCGACCCGGAACTGAACCTGCCCCGCCTTGGCGTTGCGCACCGCCGTCGCGACATCAGCCGTGACGGTGCCCACCTTCGGGTTCGGCATGAGGCCGCGCGGACCCAGGATCTGGCACAGCGTGCCGACGATGCGCATCGTGTCCGGCGACGCGATCACTACATCGAAATTCAGATTGCCACCCTTGATCTCGGCGGCCAGGTCATCCATGCCCACCAGATCGGCACCGGCGGCTTTGGCTTCTTCGGCCTTCGCGCCCTGCGCGAAGACGGCGACGCGCTTGGTCTTGCCGGTGCCGTTGGGCAGCACCACGGCGCCACGCACGACCTGGTCAGACTTCTTCGCATCGATGCCGAGTTGCACGGCCACGTCGATCGACTCATCGAACTTGGCAGTGGCGCACTCCTTCACGATGCTGAGCGCGTTTTCGAGCGGATAAAGCTTGGTGCTGTCGACCTTGCCGGCCAGCGCCTTTTGACGTTTTGTGAGTTTGGCCATGGTCAGACCCCTTCCACGGTGACGCCCATCGAGCGGGCCGAGCCGGCGATGGTGCGCACCGCGGCTTCCAGGTTGGCAGCGGTCAAGTCCTTGAGCTTGGCCTTGGCAATCTCTTCAACCTGAGCGCGCGTGAGTTTGCCCACCTTGTCGGTGTGCGGCTTGGCGGAACCCTTGTCGAGCTTGGCCGCCTTCTTGATCAGCACGGTGGCCGGCGGCGTCTTCAGGACGAACGTGAACGACTTGTCGGCAAACGCGGTGATCACCACCGGCAACACCAACCCCGGCTCCATGCCTTGAGTCTGGGCATTGAAAGCCTTGCAGAACTCCATGATGTTCAGCCCGCGCTGACCCAGCGCCGGACCGATCGGGGGGGACGGGTTCGCCTTGCCCGCCGGGACTTGCAGCTTGATGTAGCCGACAATTTTCTTTGCCATCTTCACTCTCCAATGCAACC
>JANNKS010000581.1:0-7678 GCA_031396425.1 Rhizobacter sp.
CCATGCTGGTGTTCGACCCGGCCGATCCGTTCGCCTGGGGCATGACTGCTTGAGTGACGATCGCAGGCCGGCGGTCTCCGTGTCCTCAGAGCCGAACATCCAGCGTGCAGCGTGACGTCTGCCGACACGCCCGCACTGCGGCCGCTGGCCGACACCGACATCGGGCTCGACGACATAGGTGACAGCGCCGCGCCCACGGCTCGTCGCGAATGGGTCGTCATCGGCGCGGGCATCATCGGGCTGTCGATCGCCTTGCGGCTGCGCCAGAGCGGCCACGATGTGCTGGTGCTCGAACGCAGCGCGGTGGCCGCCGAAGCGAGCCGCGGCAATGCCGGCGCCTATGCGTTCTCCGACATCCTGCCGCTCGCGTCGCCGGGCATCGTGCGGCAATCGCCGCGCTGGTTGATCGACCCGCTCGGGCCGCTGTCGTTGCGCCCGGCGCACCTGCCGCGCATCGCGCCCTGGCTGTGGCGCTTCTGGCGCGCCAGCTGGCCCGCTGCAGTGACGGCCGGCACGGCGGCCCTGGCCAGCCTGATGCGGTTCGCTGCGCACGACACTGCGGCGCTGCTCGACGCGGTGGGCGCGCTGCCGTGGCTGCGCAGCGACGGCAACCTGCACTGCTACGAGAGCGAAGCCGAGTGGCGTGCCTCGTTGCCCGGCTGGGCGGTGCGTGCGGCGCACGGCATCGTATTCGACCACCTGCACGGCGCGCCCGCGCTTGCGACGCTGCAACCCGGCTTGAGCCCCGCACTCGTGGCCGCCACCTTCGTGCCGGGCTGGCAGACGATCACAGATCCACTGCAACTCGCCCTTCGCATTGCCGCCGTGTTCGAACGGCTCGGCGGCACGCTGCGGCGTGCCAATGCGGTTCGCCTGCAGCAGATCGACGATTGTCTGCGGGTCCATCTCGATGATGGCCGTCGATTGACCGCGCAGCGCGTGGTCGTTGCCGCAGGCGCATGGTCCCATCGGTTGGCGCGAACGCTGGGCGACTGGCTGCCGCTCGAGACCGAACGCGGCTACAACACCAGCCTGCCCGCCGGCGCATTCGACCTGAAGCGCCAATTGACGTTCAGTGGCCACGGCTTCGTCGTCACGCCGATCGCGGGCGGCGTGCGCGTCGGCGGCGCGGTGGAACTTGCCGGCCTGGACGCTGCACCCAACTTTCATCGCGCCACGGTGCTGCTGGCGAAGGCGAAACGTTTCCTGCCCGGCCTGGACACCCAGGGCGGCACGCCGTGGATGGGGCACCGGCCGTCGCTGCCCGACTCGCTGCCCGTGATCGGCCCCGCACCGGCCGACCCGCGCGTGCTCTACGCCTTTGGCCACGGTCACCTGGGTCTGACACTTTCCGCCACCACCGCCAACCTGGTGCTGGCGCTGGCGCAAGGCCGCCCGCCGCCGATTGACTTGACGCCGTTTCGGGCGAATCGATTCGCATGAAATCCGATTGGCGGCAACGCGCCGGAGCGACGCGATTCAACGCCCACCGGCATCAGATCACATTGCGCTCCAGCAGCGGTTCCCCATCGATCAATCGCTGCGGCGACAGCGCGCCAATTTCAGGTGCGTCGCTGCGGCCGCCGGCGATGCGCGCGGCGAGCGCGCTGCCCACCGCCAGCGCCTGCTGCATGCCGTGGCCCGAGAAGCCGCACGCGGTGTAGACGTTGTCCCAGCCGGGCAGCGCGCCGGCCAAGCCGTTGTGGTCGAAGGTGTTCATCTCGTAATAACCGGCCCACGCGCTGCGCACCCGCAGCGCTTCGAAAGCGGGCACGCGCTCGGCGAGCGCGGGCCAGATGACCTCATCGAACAGCGTGTGGTCGATCGCATCGAGCGGCGGTTCGTCGGGATCGCCCGGCCAGGGTTCGCGCGGCGGCGCACCGGCGAGAAAGCCCTGGCCCTCCGGACGGAACCAGACCCCGCGTGGGTCGATCACGAGCGGGCACGCCGGCAACGTGGCGGGCGAGTCGAGCACGAACACGTCGCGCTTCCTGGCCCGCACCGGCAGGTCGACACCGAGTTGCGCCGCCAGCGGGCTGGTCCAGGCGCCGGCGCTGAGCACCACCACATCAGCCTCGAAGCGGCGCGTGTCGCCGACGATCACGGCGGCGGCACGGCCGGCACGCGTTTCGAAGTGGCTGGCTTGCGCGTGCACGAAGCGCGCCCCGCAGCTGATCGCCTTGCGGCGCAGCGCCGCCCACAGTCCGGGCCCGTCGAACCAGCCCTCGCCGCTGCGGCCGAATGACCCCAAGGCCAGGTCGTCGCTGGCGAGCCAGGGGAAACGTTCGCGCAGTTCGGCGCGCGAGAGCAGCACCACGTCGGCCCCCGCGGCGCACTGCACCTCGTGGTTGCTGCGCAGCGTTGCTTCACCCGCCGCCGTGGCAAGGTAGAGGTAGCCCGGCTCGACCAGGCCGACCTCGGGCCGGTCGTCGCCCACCGCCAGTTCGAGGCCGACGCGACGCAGGAACTGCAGGCTCCACGCCGACAGCGCGATGTTCACCGGCTGCGAAAACTGCTGGCGAATCGAACTCACCGACCATGCGCTCGACGCGCGTGCACCCCCGGGGTCGGCTTCGAGCACGGTGGCAGCGATGCCGTGGTCGCGCGCCAGGAAACACGCGGTCGACGCGCCCATCACACCACCGCCCACGATCACTACACTGCGCGCCATGCTGCGAGTGTATTCAGCCGCCGAGGTGCACGCCGCGCTGCCGTGGGAGGCGCTTGCGCGTGCGCTGGAAACGGCGTTCCGCGCCGGCGCCGAGGTGCCGCTGCGGCATGCACACGCGTTGTCGAACACCGACACCTTGCTGTTGATGCCGGCCTGGAATGCGCGCGTCGTCGTGGTCAAACTCGTCACCGTGATGCCCGCGTCGGCAACCACCGTGCAGGCCAGCGTGCTGGTGCTGGCCCGCGCCGGCGGCACGCCGCTCGCGCTGCTCGACGGCGAAGCCTTGACCTTGCGGCGCACTGCGGCGACCTCGGCGCTCGCGGCGCAGCGCCTGGCGCGGCCCGACGCGCAGTCGCTGCTGATCGTCGGCACCGGGCGCCTCGCACCCTGGATGGCGCGCCCACGCCGCGCTGCGCCCGGCGCTCACGCAGATCGCCGTGTGGGGCCGGCGCACCGACGCCGCGCAGGCGCTGGCCCTGGAACTGTGCCGCGAAGGCCTGCCCGCGCACGCCGCCACCGACCTGGAAAGCGCAACGCGCACTGCCGACATCATCAGCTGCGCCACCACGTCCCGCGAAGCGCTGCTGCGCGGTGCCTGGCTCGCACCGGGCACGCACCTCGATCTGGTCGGCGCATTCCGGCCCGACATGCGCGAGGTGGACGACGCCGCTGTGCAGCAAGCGCGGGTGATCGTGGACACGTACGCTGGCGCACTCACCGAAGCAGGCGACCTGACCCAACCGATCGAACGCGGCGTGATCACGCGCGCGCACGTGCTCGCCGAACTCGCCGAGCTGCTGCGCGGCGAACGCGATGGGCGGCTGGCGAGCAGCGACATCACGCTGTTCAAATCGGTCGGCACCGCGCTCGCCGATCTGGCCGCGGCGCAGCTGGTTGTCGGTGCCGGGTCACCGGATTGAGGCTGAAAGCCTTTCGGGCCCGGCCGAAGACCCCTCAGCCTCTGCGTTGCGGCTTGGCGTTCAGTCGGCGCCGGCGTCGACCGGCAAACCATCGGCGCGCCAGCGCAACATGCCGCCGGCCAGGTTGGCGACGTCCTGCAACCCCGAGGCGCGCAGCAGCACACTCGCCTGCGTCGAACGTGCCCCGGAGCGGCACACCGTCACCACCGGCCGCTTCGCGTCGAGCTCAGCGCAGCGCGCCTTCAATTCCGACAGCGGCAGCAGCCGCGCGCCGGCGATGTGCCCGAGCGCGTCGCCGAACTCGGCCGGTTCGCGCACATCGATGACCTGGATCGCCTCGCCCTGGCCGCTTGCGATGCGTTCTTCGAGCACGCGCGGCTGGATTTCCCACACGCCGCTGAAACTGCAGGTCAGTGGCGCCCAGCCGGGTTCTTCGGGCAGCGCCGCAACGTCGTCCGGGCGACCGCAGCGCAAGTTCGCCGGTACCGCAATGTCGATCAGTTTCGGGTGCGCCAGGCCCAGGTTGTTCATGTAGCCGGTGAAGTCATCCACATTCACGTCGCCGCCCAGGCGCGGGTTGTGGCGCCGCTCTTCGGCCACGCTGGTGACGGTCAGGCCGCGGTAGTCGTGGCCCGGGTAGAGCAGGCACTCGTCGGGCAGCGTGAAGATCTGCTCATGCACCGAACGGTACAGCTGCCCTGCACTGCCGTGCTGGAAATCGGTGCGCCCGCAGCCGCGGATCAGCAGGCTGTCGCCGGTGAAGGCCATGCGGTGATCGTTGAGCACATAGGTCAGGCAGCCGTTCGTGTGGCCCGGCGTGGCGCGCACCTCGAGGTGGCGTGCGCCGAAGCTCACACGCTTGCCCGCGCGCAGCAGCCGGTTCGCGTGGCTCGCGCCGGCCGCTTCAGACACCATGATCCGGCTGCCGCAACGCTGATGCAGCAACCAGGCGCCGGTGACGTGGTCGGCGTGCACATGGGTGTCCAGTGTGGCGACGAGGTGCAGGCCGAGTTCGCGCAGCAGCGCGATGTCGCGCCAGGCGTTTTCAAACACCGGGTCGATGATCAACGCCTCGCCGGAAGCGGTCTCGCCCAGCAGGTAGGTGTAAGTCGATGACTTGGGGTCGAACAGCGGCCTGAACACGAGCATGGCAGACGCCTCCGATTGAATGACCGCGTCAGCGCGGCCGCAGCAGACGGTCGTGCACGACCCTGCCGGCCAGCGCGGGCCAGGGGGTGCACGGGCTCCAGGTGATGGTCATGCGGCAAGGGTTCATGGTAGTGGGTTGTCGCGCTGCATGGGTTCAGACGTTTCGCGGCCGGCGTCGCAGCGTTGCGTCGTCGCGCGCTCAGGACACCGCCCCGACCCCGTATTGGCCGGTGAGCAAGCGCCCGGATCGAAAACGATCGTGCGCATAGGGCGCCAACGCCACGTCGGTCGGCAGGCCCAGTGCGGCCTGCGCGAGCACGCGGCCCACCGCCGGAGACAGCTTGAAGCCGTGGCCGGAAAACCCGTAGCCGACGATCAGGCCCTGCATGTCGGGCAGGCGGCCCAGCACCGGGTTCCAGTCGGGCGTGACGTCGTACACACCGGTCCACGACGACGCCAGGCCGGCCGTCTCGAACGACGGAAAACGCTGCGCGACCTGGGCGCCGACGTCGAGCACATGGTCCATCGCCACATCGCCGGGCTGGTTGTCGGGTGCCGGCAAGGTTTCACCGACCATGCCTTCGCCGACGAGCATCTGCGCGCCACCGTAGCTGCGGCAATAGAGCATGCCGGCCGAACCGAGGTCTTTGCAGACCGGCATCTGGTAGCTGTACGGCAACGGCCCTGCCAGGGCCAGCACGGTGTGGCGTTCGGCGCGCACCGGCGTGGCGATTCCGGTCCAGCGTTCGATGTCGCGTGCCCAGATGTTCTGGGTGCTGATGACGGTGTCGCTCTCGTAGCGGCCGTGCGAGGTCTGCACACCGCTCACCTTGCCGTTCGCGTGCAGCAATTGCTGCACCTCCACCCCTTCGATGATCTTCACACCGAGCCGGCGCGCAGCGCGCGCAAAGCCGGTGGTGACCAGGTAGGCGTCGGCGAAACCCGCTTCGGGTTCGAAGCCGATCAGCGCGGCGTCGTCGAAGCGTGCGATCGGCAGCAGGCACGCGGCCTGGTGCGCGTCGAGTTCCTGCACCGGGATGCCCAGCGCGCGCTGGCCGGCCAGTGCGTGACGCAGGGGCTCGAGCTTGGGGCCGTCCGGCGCGGCGATCAGGTAGCCGCACTTCACCAGGCCGGCCGACGCTTCGGCGTCGCCCAGATAAGCGGCGAAATCCTGGAACACCTGCCACGACGCGAGCGCCAGCTCGACGTTTTGAGGCACCGAGTAGTGGGTGCGCAGGATGCCGGAGGACTGCGCGGTCGTGCCCGCACCGATGGCGCCGCGGTCGAGCACCAGCACCTGCTTCGCCCCCAGGCGCGCCAGCTGGTAGGCCACCGACGTGCCGATCACGCCGGCGCCGATCACGATGGCGGAATACCGGTTCATGGCAAGCGGGCGCGGCCGGTGGGTTGGCCCACTCAGGCCGGCGCGGCCGGCCCGGTTCCAGCGAGGGTCACAGAGCCCACTTGGCCTGCAGTGACGGTCGCTTGTCAAACCCCGCGGCCCACGCCGCCACCTTGGGGTGGCGCTGGCGCCAGTTCAGGTCGGCAAAACGCAGGTCCAGGTAGCCCAGCGCGCAGGCCACACTGAGCGTGCCGATGTCGGCACGGTCGTGCAGGGCGGCGCTGTGGCCCTCCAACGACGCGAGCGAGGTGCTCACCTTGTCGAGCTGCCCCGCCGTCCAGTCGGGCCAGCGCAGCGGCTCGGGCCGCACCGCCTGCTCATAGCGTGCCAGCAGCGCCGCGTCGAGCATGCCGTCGGCGAGCGACTGCAGCGTCAACGCGGCCCAGCGCGCGTCACCGGTGCGAGGGAACAGCGAACCGCCGGCGAGCTGGTCGAGGTACTCGCAGATGACACGGCTGTCGTACAGCGGCGTGCCGTCATCGGTGAGCAGCGTCGGCACCTTGCCCAGCGGGTTGCTGGCGATCAGGGTGGCGTCGCGCTGCACCGGGTGCGCGTTCGCCGCCAGCAGCTGGATGCGATCGACCAGCCCCAGTTCATGCGCGCTCACGAGACACTTGCGAACGTAGGGCGAGGTGGGGGAGAAATACAGTTTCATCGCAGGCTCCGCAGGGTGATGCCTGCGAGTGTCGCAGGGCTGGGCCGGCTCGGCTTGAATTGAGCCGCTGCGGGCCCATGTGCGGCCAGTGAACCCCGCCTTCAGCGACGCGCTGCCGATCCGCCAGCCTGATCCTGCTCGTTGCCCTCGGCGTGGCCGGCGTGCTCGCCAGGCCCTGGTGGCTCGAGCGCGGGCGCGCGCGGCTTCACGCGCTGCCGTTTCCGGCTGCATGGCGGCGCATCCTGCGTCGGCGCGTGCCCGGGGTGGCGCGCCTGCCGGCTGATCTGCAGCAACGCCTGAAGCGCCACATCCAGGTGTTCCTGCCCGAAAAGGCCTTTCTCGGTTGCCAGGGCCAGGCCATCACCGACGAAGTGCGCGTCACGATCGCCGCCCAGGCGTGCCTGCTGCTGCTCGGCCAGCGGCAATCGGAATGTTTTCCGCAGCTACGCCAGATCCTGGTCTACCCCGACGCGTTCGTCGTGCAGCGCGAGCGAGCGCTGGGTGGGGGTGTGGTGCGCGAGCAGCGCCAGGTGATGGCGGGCGAGTCGTGGGCTCGGAGGCTGAGAGGCAATCACATGCACCCGCGCCGGGGTGGCCAAGGGCGCTGGCGTAGGCGCGACGCGCGGCCTGGGCTGATGCCCAGGCAAGCGGCGCAACACCCGCCAGCGCCCTTGGGTACCCCGGCCCAGGGCCCTGCAAGGGCCCCTTCGTGGCCCAGGGTAAGCCCCCAAAGCAGGCCCACTCGTCGTTGCAAATGCTCGTTGGGGCCCAACCCCAAAAGAGCTTTGCGCCGAGATTGGGCCTGCGTTGGGGGCTTTCCCAGGGCCACGAAGGGGGCCATTCAGGGCCCGGGTGCCGGGTACCCAACGGGCCGGGCCGGG
>JANNKS010000589.1:0-4208 GCA_031396425.1 Rhizobacter sp.
CCGGCGTCGTGCCCCAGTCTTCGTGCAGTTTGAGGCCGATCGCGCCGGCCTGCACCTGCTGGCGCAGCGCTTCGGGTCGGCTCGCATTGCCCTTGCCCAGGAAGCCCAGGTTCATCGGAAAGGCTTCCGCCGCCATCAGCATGCGCGCCAGGTTTTCGGGGCCGGGTGTGCAAGTGGTGGCAAAGGTGCCGGTGGCCGGGCCGGTGCCGCCGCCCAGCATCGTCGTGATGCCGGCGGCCAGCGCCTCTTCGATCTGCTGCGGGCAGATGAAGTGGATGTGCGAATCGATGCCACCGGCGGTCACGATCATGCCCTCACCGGCGATGACTTCGGTGCCCGGGCCGATCACGATGTCCACGCCCGGCTGCACGTCGGGGTTGCCGGCCTTGCCGATCGCCGCGATGCGCGAACCGCGAATGCCGATGTCGGCTTTCACGATGCCACAGTGGTCGATGATCAGCGCGTTCGTGATCACACAATCGACCGCATCGTTCGGCCCCGCGCCGTTCATGCGCTGGC
Source organism: Rhizobacter sp. (assembly GCA_031396425.1). Classification (GTDB taxonomy): domain Bacteria; phylum Pseudomonadota; class Gammaproteobacteria; order Burkholderiales; family Burkholderiaceae_C; genus JAEMQF01. The sequence goes on from JANNKS010000589.1 coordinate 520, forward strand.
CCTGCCCCATGCCGTCGCGAATCGTCTTGCCCCCGCCGAACTTCACCTCTTCACCGTAGCCGCCGGACTGGAGCGTCAGGTCGCGTTCGACCTCGACGATCAGTTCGGTGTCGGCCAGGCGCACCCGGTCCCCCACGGTGGGGCCGAACATTTCGGCATAGGCGCGTCGTTGGATGTTTGCCATGGCTTGTTCGTCGTTCAGAGCGCGCCTTGCACCAGGCCGCGGAAGCCCCAGACCTGGCGCGCGCCGCCGAAGTCGACCAGTTCGACGGTGCGTTGCTGGCCAGGCTCGAAACGCACCGCGGTGCCCGAGGCAATGTTCAGCCGCATGCCGCGCGCCGCGCCGCGGTCGAAACTCAGCGCGCCGTTCGTCTCGGCGAAGTGGTAATGCGAGCCCACCTGGATCGGCCGGTCGCCGCCGTTTTCAACCACCAGCGTGATCGTGCGCCGGCCCGGGTTGAGGGCAAGGCCGGGGCCGTCGGTGAGCAGTTCTCCGGGGATCATGGTGCCGCCTTCACACGATGGGTTGATGAACGGTGACGAGCTTGGTGCCGTCGGGGAACGTCGCCTCGACCTGGATGTCCGGAATCATCTCGGCCACGCCGTCCATCACGTCGGCGCGTGTCAGCACGAGTTTGCCGTCGCTCATCAGCGCGGCCACGCTCTTGCCGTCGCGTGCGCCCTCCATGATGGCAGCGCTGATGAGCGCCATCGCCTCGGGGTAGTTGAGCTTCAGGCCGCGCGCCTTGCGCCGTTCGGCGAGCAGAGCCGCGGTGAAGATCAAAAGCTTGTCTTTCTCGCGCGGGGTCAGTTCCATGATGGGCGGGTCGGAGGTGTGCAGGGCGATGCGGGGCAGCGGTCGGCGCGCATCATAATCGGCCCGTGTCGACCTGCGTTGCAATCTCGATGCCACGCGCACGTGCACAGCGAACCCCATGTTGGTGCAACGAGCGCACGAAATGATGCGCAATGCCCCGTTCAGGATGGCTGGCGCACCCGTTTGCGCCGGCAAGGCCGTGGCACAGGGCTTGCTGACAGTGTCGCTCGACGGGAAAGCCTCTCGCCGCGAATTCACACTGTTCAATCCATTTTCGGAGACCCCATCCATGAAACGTCGTCACGCCTTGCGGTCCGTGAGTGCAGCGCTAGTTGCCTCCGGTGTCCTGTCTCTCACTTCACTGTCGGTGCTGGCCGCCGACACCATCAAGGTCGGCATCCTGCACTCTCTGTCGGGAACGATGGCCATCTCCGAGACGGTGCTCAAGGACGTCGCGCTGATGACGATCGAAGAAATCAACGCCAAGGGCGGGGTGCTCGGCAAGAAGCTCGAGCCGGTGGTGGTGGACCCGGCCTCGAACTGGCCGCTGTTCGCCGAAAAAGCCAAGCAGCTGATCGGGCAGGACAAGGTCGCCGTGATGTTCGGCTGCTGGACCAGCGTGTCGCGCAAGTCGGTGCTGCCGGTGGTCGAAGAGTTGAATGGCCTGCTGTTCTACCCGGTGCAGTACGAAGGCGAAGAGCTCTCGAAGAATGTGTTCTACACCGGTGCGGCGCCGAACCAGCAGGCGATTCCGGCAGTGGAATACCTGATGAGCAAGGACGGCGGCGGCGCGAAGCGCTTCGTGCTGCTCGGCACCGACTACGTGTATCCGCGCACCACCAACAAGATCCTGCGCGCCTTCCTGAAGAGCAAGGGCGTGAAGGACACCGACATCGACGAGAAGTACACCCCGTTCGGCCACAGTGACTATCAGACCATCGTTGCCGACGTGAAGAAGTTTGCCGCCGGCGGCAAGACGGCAGTGATCTCGACGATCAACGGTGACTCGAACGTGCCGTTCTACAAGGAACTGGGCAACCAGGGCCTGAAGGCCACCGACGTTCCGGTCGTCGCGTTCTCGGTGGGTGAAGAAGAGCTGCGCGGTGTCGACACCAAGCCGCTGGTGGGCCACCTGGCCGCCTGGAACTACTTCATGAGCCTGAAGAACCCGACCAATGACGCGTTCAAGAAGCAGTGGGCCGACTACGCCAAGGCGAAGAAGCTGCCCGGTGCCGACAAGCCGCTGACGAACGACCCGATGGAAGCCACCTACATCGGCATCCACATGTGGAAGCAGGCCGTCGAGAAGGCCAAGAGCACCGACACCGACAAGGTCATCGCCGCGATGGCCGGCCAGACCTTCAAGGCGCCGGGCGGCATGACTGCGACGATGGATGCGAAGAACCACCACCTGCACAAGCCGGTGTTCATTGGTGAAGTGAAGGCCGACGGCCAGTTCAACGTGGTGTGGAAGACCCCCGCCCCGGTGAAGGCCAAGCCGTGGAGCCCGTACATCGAAGGCAACGACAAGAAGAAGGACGAGCCCGAGAAGAAGTAGGGCGCGCGACCCTCGTCATCCCGGCTTGTGCCGGGATGACCGTTTCTGAACGTTCACTGCCGTCTCCTGCCCCCTCGATGCTGCGCCTTATCACTTCGATTCATTGCGGCATCGTCGCGCTGCTGCTGGCCTTTGTGGCCCCTGCCCAGGCATTGACGGCCGAGCAGGTGCGGGCGATGGCGATCGGTGAGAGCGATGAGCGCGCCGCCGCCATCGTTCAGGTGGCGGCCAGCGCCGACCCCATGGCGCTTGAATTCTTCCAGGCCCTGCTCGACGATGCGGTGAAGACCGCTGGCGACAAGGTCTTCATCGTGCGCAACGACAAGGCACACGACGCCGCAACCGGCGCCGAGGGGCCATTGCCCGAGGGCGCCGAAGACGTGATCAACAGCAACCGGTTGCGCCGTGAGATCGACACGGCGATCGCGTCGCTGAAACTGTTCTCGCCCGACCTGGCGCAACGCAGCGCGGCGGTGAAGGAGCTGCGCGACGGCGTCGACGAAACCAGGTTGCCGCTGATCGACAAGGCGCTTGGCGCCGAAACCGACCCAGCGCTGAAAGCAGCGCTCGAACTGCTGCGCGCGAACATCCTGATTTCCAGCGCCGACAAGGCGCAGCGCCTGGCCGCCGCGAAGGCGCTGGCGGGCAGCGCGCATGGCGCCACCAAAACCCTGCTGCTCGAGCGGCTCAAGCCTGGCGTCGAGGCCGATGCCGAAGTGCGCGCGCAACTCGGCGCGTCGCTCGCCAAGATCGAAGCCGGCCTGGCCTGGGGCGAACGGCTGGGCGTGGTGTTCACCGGCATCAGCCTGGGTTCGATCCTGTTGCTGGTCGCCCTCGGCCTGGCGATCACCTACGGGCTGATGGGCGTGATCAACATGGCGCACGGCGAGCTGATGATGATCGGCGCCTACGCCACCTGGCTGGTGCAGAACGTGTTCAAGAGTTGGTGGCCAGGTGCGTTCGACGCCTACATCCTGGCCGCCATTCCGCTGTCGTTCCTGGCCGCCGCGCTGGTCGGCGCCGCGCTCGAACGCAGCGTGATCCGCTGGCTCTACGGCCGCCCGCTCGAAACCCTGCTCGCCACCTGGGGCATCAGCCTGGTGCTGATGCAAACGGTGCGCTCGCTGTTCGGCGCGCAGAACGTGCAGGTGGAAAACCCGGCGTGGCTATCGGGCGGCATCGACGTGCTGAACAACCTGACGCTGCCCTACAACCGCATCGCCATCACGCAAGAAGCTGACCGTGTGCTTTTCCGATATCGCCAACTTTACCGAGACCACGGACAAGATGGAGTCCGAGGAGCTGACCCAGCTC
>JANNKS010000616.1:0-10336 GCA_031396425.1 Rhizobacter sp.
TGCCGTCGGAGCGGCGCTGGATCAACTGGCTGAGCTCGTCCGGTACCGACGCAAGCCCACACAGGTGGCCGATCACCTCGGCGGTCTGGGCCTGGTTCAGCGCGCCGAGCGACAACTTCTGCAGCGCGACACTCTGGCAGAACTCGGTCGCCGCCGTGCCCGATCCCTCCTCCGGCGGGCGCGAACCGACCACCAGCGACAGTTCCGGCAGGCGCTCGGCGAGCATCGTCAGCGCCTGCGCGGACAAGGCGTCGATCCATTGCAGGTCATCGATGATGAGCAGCATCGGCGCGTCGGCGCAGGCGCGCTTGAACAGGGCGAACAGCAGCGCGTGAATCGACGAAGCGCGCGCCGCGCCGCGGATCTCGTTCGTCAGACCGGTCTCTTCGATCGCGAGCGGCAGGATGTCGTTCAACAGCGGCGCCCACTGCAGCAGTTGCGGCTCGCCGTGGAAATGCCGGCGCAGCGTCTCGCGCCCGGCCTCGCCCGGCCGGGCCAGCCGCGCCAGCAGCTGGGCCAAGCCTTCGCGCCAAACAAAGTAAGGCGTATTGGCCTCGATCGATCGCGCGTCGCCTTCAACCGCGCCCATGCCGCGCGACAGCGCCGCGTCACGCAGCTCGCGCAACAGGCGCGACTTGCCGATGCCCGGCTCGCCGCTGATCAGCAGCCGCGCGGCATTGCCCTCGCGCGCGCGCTCGAGCAGCCCGACCAGCCGCTGCAGCTCGTCGGCCCGCCCGACCATCGCGCCGACCCGGCCCGTGTCGGGCGCTTTCTCGCGCTTGAGCGGGCGCAGCGCGAGCACCGTCGCATCGGCGTGTTTGGGGCGCACGTTGTGGGCGACGGTGAAGCTGAGCTTGTCGCCGGCCGCCTTCGCCGTGTCTTCGTCGCTGAGCAGGTCATCGGTCGAAGCGCCCGCCAGCCGGGCCGCGAAATTGATGGCCGGGCCGATCATCGAATACTGCCTGCGTTGCTGCGCCCCGCACTCGCCGCAGAACAAGATGCCGGTGGCGATGCCTATCGACGGGCGCACGCCGAGCTGCCGCAGGGCGTTCTGAACGCCCAGGCCGGCCGTCAGCGCGCGAACGGCATCGTCTTCGTAGGCCGCGGTCGGAATGCCGAACGCGATGACGAAGTTCAGGCCCTTGTCGTCCATCTGCACGTACGGCATCGCGCCGCCATAACGATGCACGACGTCCTGGATCGCGCAGGTCAGGCCTTGCAGCGCGTCAGGCCCCTCGGCGCGAGTGAAGTCGATGTTGTCCAGCTTGACGAACATCGCCGTCACGACGCGGAACTCTTCCAGCCACTCGTCCTGGCCGGATTTCGCGCGACGCACCAGCACGTCGGGCAGGTAGGACGCGAGCCGGTCCGGCTCGAGCGCCGAGGACGGCCGCTCGGCGGATGACACCCCCGCAGGCACCGAGCCGTCCAGCCGATCCAGCCGGGCATATCCATCGTCACGCACACTGGTCGCTGCGTCGGCGCGCAAATGATCGCGCACGGCGGGCGTCAACAGCACCTCGCCGGGGGTCGTGACGTCGCAGGCGCGACCGGCATCCACGACCGGTTGGCCTGCGAACACATTCAGCCACTTGCGGTTCACTCCGCCGAGCTTGCAGATCAGAATCTCGCCGCAGGCAACCGCGATTCGCTGCGTCAGGTTCAGGTGCCTGCCTCGGGACCAACCCCGCGCCTCCTGCTGAATGCCCAACGCACACTGAGCCGCCAGCCGCGCCGCCGCCGGCATGTCGCCGTGAGCCGGCCAGACCGCGATGACGGCATCGCCGGCGAAGGTCGAGATGTCCCCCCCATGGCGCGCGACGACCGCGCCGAGCGAACCAAAATAGTCATCGAGGATGCCGCGCAGTTTTTCCACGCCGTGCGCTCCCTCGCGCGTCAGCTCGAGTGCAAGCGCGGAAAAGCCGGAAACGTCGGTCATCATCACCGCGGCCGGCAGGCGCAGGGTGAACGGCTTCGCCTCGTCATGACGATCCAGCTGTTCCAGGAACAGGCGAGGCAGATGCTTCTCGAACGATATGGCGCTCACACCGTGAATCTCCCGACGCGCCAAGCCTGTTTTTCGCTTCGATTCGCACTTGGTCCGCGACCCGAGCAGCTTAGCGCGAACTCGGCGCCAGTGGTTAGCGGGTACACCAGGGCGCGGCCCACCGCGGCCTCAATGGCCCGGCCTGAAAACTCCCGGAATTCCGGGGCGGTGGGCTGGCGCCAAGGTCTTGGCGCAACCGCAACTGCAGCCGCTCAGCGCGCCGGGCCCGCCTTCGCCGCCGCCTCGGCCAAGCGCTTCTTCTCGCGCAGTTTCTGCAGCTGTTCGTCTTCGAGCTTGCGCCGCGTTTCCTGCTGTTTCAGCATCTCCTGGTGGCGCTGCTCCTCGAGCTCTTCGGGCGTCGGGCCGGATTCGATCTCGAGCGACATGAACGACGACGGCGGCGGTTCGCCGCGCGCGCTCTTGAGCTTGATGTTCAGGCGCAGCTCGTTGGCCGAATCGGCGTTGCGCAGCGCTTCCTCGAAGCTGATCAGCCCTTCGTTGTAGAGCTCGAACAGCGCCCAGTCGAAGGTGCGCATGCCGAGCTCGCGCGACTTGGTCATGATCGCCTTGATCTCGTGGAACTCGCCCTGGAAGATGCGCTCGGCGATGATCGGCGTGTTGAGCAGGATCTCGATCGCCGCCGAGCGGCCCTTGCCGTCTTCGCGCCGCACCAGGCGCTGCGAGACGATCGCGCGCAAATTTGCAGAAAGGTCCATCAGCAACTGCGTGCGCCGCTCCTCGGGGAAGAAGTTGATGATGCGCTCGATCGTCTGGCTCGAGCTGTTCGCGTGCAGCGTGCCCAGGCACAGGTGACCCGTCTCGGCGAACGCGATCGCGTGCTCCATCGTCTCGGCGTCGCGGATTTCGCCGATCAGGATCACGTCGGGCGCCTGGCGCAGCGTGTTCTTCAGCGCATGGCGCCACGAGTGCGTGTCGACGCCGACCTCGCGGTGCGTGACCAGCGACAGGCGCGACTGGTGCACATACTCCACCGGGTCTTCGACCGTGATGATGTGCCCGCCCGAGGTGCGATTCCGGTGGTCGATCATCGCCGCCAGCGTGGTCGACTTGCCCGACCCGGTGGCGCCGACCACCAGCACCAGGCCGCGCTTGGTCATCACGACGTCCTTCAGGATCTCGGGCAGCTTGAGCGCCTCGAAGTTCGGGATTTCCGACGCGATGGTGCGGATCACCATGCTGACGCACTGCTGCTGCACGCAGACGTTGACGCGGAAGCGCGACAGGCCTGGAATCGAGATCGCGAAGTTGCACTCCATCTCGCGCTCGAACTCTTCGCGCTGGCGCTCGTTCATCATCGCGTCGGCGAGCTTGCGCGTGACGTCCGCGGTGAGTTTGTTGGCCGCCAGCGACTGCATGTTGCCCTGCGTCTTGATGCTCGGCGGGAAATCACAGGCGATGAACAGGTCGGAGCCGCCGGCCTGGCGCATCGCGGCCAGCAGCTTGTGCATGTAGGCGCGGGCTTGCTCTTCGGTCAGGGTGGACATCGGTGGGCGTCGGTTCAGGGCGAGGATAGGCAGAGCTTGCCAGCGCCCGCCGAGCGGAATCGCGCGATCAGCGGGCGAAACCCCGGCGAATTCGGCCCTGCTCAGCCGGCAACACCTGCTTGGAAAGTGTTCGAACGCTCAGGAGCACCCGCTGGATCGCAGGGCCGGTGACGGCCGGGCAAGCACGCGGGTGCCGGCGGCGCAGCGCCGCTGCTTTACGGAAGCGCCGCCGTGGTGCATGCTCAAAGCCCAGTCGCAAGCCCACTCCGGAGACCGAAGCCATGAAGCTTTTCTACCACCCCGCCTCGACCACCAGCCGCCCGCTGATGATGTACATCGCCGACAACGGCATCGCCGCCGAGATGCAGGTCGTCGACCTCTTTACCGGCGAGCACATGGGCGAGGCCTATGCGGCGATCAACCCGAGTCGGCTGGTGCCGGTGCTCGAGGACGGCGACTTCCGCCTCACCGAGAGTTCGGCCATCCTCAAGTACCTGGCCGACAAGATCGATTCGCCCACCTACCCGAAAGACCTGCGCGAGCGTGCGCGCGTCAACGAGATGATGGACTGGATCAACACGCAGCTGTGTCGCGACCTCGCCTACGGCACCGTGTACTCGCAGATCTTCCCCTCGCACAAGCGGCCGACCGAGGAGGCGCAGCGCGCCACAGTGGCCTGGGGGCAGGAGCGCGCGAAGGCCTGGATGAAGGTGCTCGACGACAAGCTGCTCGGGTCCGACAAACTCTACCTTTGCGGGCGTGAAATCACCATCGCCGACTACTACGGCGCCTCGTTCGTGCACCTGGCCGAGGTGATCGGCTCGGACCTGTCGGCCTACCCGAACGTGAAGCGCTGGCTCGACCGCATGAAGGGGCGCTCGACCTGGCAGAAAGTCTACGAGGCGATCAACGGTTTCGCGAGCCAGTTGCCCAAGGGACAGCTGGCCACGGTGTAGCTCACTTGCCGGCGCTGAACGGCCCGCGAGCGTCGATGCGCACCGTCACGCCCAGCCGCGCCACAGGAACCCGACGCCGCCGATCACCACCACCGCTTCAAGCACCAGCGTGTGGACCTGGGTCGGAATCAGCGTCAGCAATCGTCTGGCGACGAATGCCCCCGGCATCGTGCACAGCCCGATCAGAAGGCCGGCGATCGCCAGCGACGCGTCGAGCCGAGCGACGCTGCCGAAGATCGCCACCTTGAACAGGCCCATGATTGCCGAGATGATGGCGTCGGTGGCGATCAGGGCGGCACCCTGCACGCCACCGGCCATCAGCAGCGAGATCAGGATCACGCCGGTGCCCGTCATGCCGCCGTTGATGAAACCGAAGCCCGCACCCGCGCCGATTTCAGCTCGCGCGCCGAGCTGGTGGTTCGCGCGTTTCAGCGCCCGCCGCAGCGGAATGCTCGCGAGCAGAAAGACGCCGATCAGGACGGCGACCCACCGCGCGTCGAGCAGGGTGTAGCCGTACGCGCCTGCCATGCATGCGGGCAGGCCGAGCAGCAGCAAACGCCGCACGTGCGGCCAGTCGATGTCGCGCCAGAACGCGGCCACCCGGCTGCCGTTGTTCAGGATCATCGCCAGCGCCATCACAGGCACCACGTTGGCCACGCCGACCACGGGGGCCAGCACCACCGGCAGCACCAACCCGGTGCCGTAGCCGGCCAGCCCGCCCAGAATTGACGCCGCGAACGCCACGACTCCCACCAGCAGCCATTGCAGGAACTGGGCGTCGGCGAAGGGAAGGCCGAGGGCGGTCATCGCTGGAGCCGACATTGTCGCCGTGGCAGTCGGCGGTGCGGTGCGCCGGTTCCGCGCGGGCCGGCGGGGTACGATGCTGCGAACGTGGTTCCATGTCCATTCCCCCGGGTCCCCTGCGGCACGCCCTGACGTGGGCGGACGTGTGGCCGTCGCTGCGGGCGGCGGCGTGGGTGACCGCGCTCTTCGTCGCCGCGGTCTGGCTGGCGCGCGAGTACGCCGAACCGATCCAGGACCTGCTGTCGGCCCACGCGCGCCTGGGTCTGCTGGTGTTCGTCGTCTCGTCGGCGACGGCGGTGTTGATTCCCGTGCTCACCAATCTGCCGCTGGTTCCGCTCGCGGTACTCGCCTGGGGCCCCTGGTGGACGGCCGGGCTGCTGCTGCTGGGCTGGGTGGCCGGGGCGGCGCTGTCGTTCGTGCTCGGGCGCCACGCGCGCAGCTGGGTGCTGCGGCACTTTCCGTCCGTCGAACGCCACGCGAACATCGACAGGCTGATCCATCCGCAGCATCGACTGGGGTCTCTCGTGCTGCTGCGGATGACGTTTCCGGTGGACGTTCTGTCGTATGCGCTGGGTTTGTTCAGCCGCAGCACCACCTTGACCGAGAACGCCGTCTCCACCACGCTGGGCGGCGCACCCTTCGCCCTGCTGTTCGCGCTGTTCCCGGCCTTGCCCCCCGTCGGCCAATGGGCCGTCTTCGGTGGCTCGGCACTCGCGTTCGGCGTGCACGCGATGTGGGTGCTGGGTCGCCCTTCAGCGGGCTCGCCCGACGCATGACGCGCGCGCCGGTGTCCGGCCGCCGGGTGGACCTGCTTGTCGTGGCCGGGTCGAGCAACGCCGAAACGTTTGCCGCCCTGCCGCACCGGAACGGCCCGGCGGACGCCGTCGCACGGTCAGAAAAATTCATTGCAGAGCCGGGCTGGTGAAGAGCCACAGCGCGGAACCGGGCGAAGCCACGAACGTCGCGTCGAAGCGCAGCGCCACCTGCCCCACCGGGCCGGCCACCAGTTGGGTCGGCACGCTGTTGAGGCCTGATACGGCATAGGCCGGCGTTGCCTGGATCACGAAGCTGGTCGCGTCCACCACCACCAAGCGGCCTTCGCCGTTGGACGGAAATGGATCCTTCACGCACACCAGCCGGTTCGGTACCGAGTGCGCCCGGCAACCGAAACTGGGGGCGGCAACGCGGCCGAGCAGCGCCAGATCAGGGGAACGGTAGACGGCGCGATCGAGCACCAACCCCGACGCCGAGTGATCGAGCGCGCGCACGCCGAAACCGCCATCGGTGCTGACCACCACCTGCTCGGCCAACCCGTCGGCGAGCACCTCGATGCGGCGCAGGCCGAATTCCGTGGTCTCGTTGTTCAGGCCATAGACGAACTGGCCGGTCGCGTCGAACGCGATCAGGTTGCTGCCGGTGTGGTCTTGCGTCATGCGCGGTTGCAGCACGCCGCTGCGGATGAGTACCACACCGCCGTGCCGGGGCGACGAATTGACGCGCCAGGTGGAGACCGCGACGACATTCGGATCGATCGGCGAAACGGCGATGTTCTCCGCCAGCAGTTGACCAAAGAATGCAGGCACGGGCAGCCGCGTGCGACTGAGCTCCTGCAGGCCCGGCAAACTCAGCCTGATCACCTCGCCGCTGCCGTTCAAGCCCACGTAAAGCGCGCTGCCATCGGCCGCCAGCCCGAGCGCGAACGGCTCGGAACCCACCGCGGCGGAATACGACACCGCGCCGGTCGCGGGGTCGATCGCGGCGATGCTGTTGCCGCTGCCGACCACGCTGCCCGGGATCGAAGCGTAGTAACGATTGCGCAGCGCGTCGTAGACCAGCGCGTTGTGAACCAGTGCGATCTTCTGCACCGTGCCATCGGGCGGCACCGCGAACAGTGCTGTGCCGCCGACGCTGCCGCTGGCGATGATCAGCGTGTAGGCCGGAATGACGGTGACGCCATCCGAATCGGTGGCGACGCGTTGCGCGCGCACCATGCCGATGCCCGGCGCCCACCAGCTGTCTTCGGTAGCCGTCACAGTGACGACGCGCTGGGCCAGGCTGGACGGCGACAGGGTCAGCGTCGTGGTGCTGCGGAAGTGCGCCGTCTCGGCGCTGCCGCGCGGCAGCGCCAGGGTCTCGAAGCCGACGAGCACATGGGCAAACTCCAGGCGGAAACTCTCAGCAACGTTGTCGCCATCGAGGTCGTCCCCCCAGCCGCCCTGGCGGATGATCTGGCGGGTCGCACCCACGGCGTAGAACGGCTCGGGAAATTCGAGCAGGTCCCCCACCAACGTGCTCGCAGCCAGCGGCGCCGCGCCAGCGAGCGGGTCGATGTTCACGATGCCGTTCGCGGTGCGCCGGTAGGTCGCGGTGTCGGTGCTGCCAGCTTCGGTTTCGGCAAAGACCGCATCGTTGCCGTTCACGCTCTGCACGACTCGCGTCACCGCGCCGGCCGTCGAGACACCGTTTTGCACCCGATCGAAGGTCCAGGTGTCGCCGGCGCCGGAGGGAAAGTAATTGCGGCTGCGGAAGTCGAGCCGCTCACCGGCAGGGTTGATGTCCTGCAAGATCTGCGGCAGCGCCTCGCGCACGCTGGGCTGCGATGAGCCGCCTCCACCGCCGCAGGCGGCCAGCAGCGAGGCCGCTGCCAGGACCCAGAAATTCTTCAAGGGCTTCATGGAACCTCGTTCGCGCAACCGGCCTTCGGGGAAACCCCGGAGAGGCTGAGAGCTCCCAGCCCAAAGCTGCGTGATTCATGCTAGCCGGGGCCGCCGTCGAAGAGGTTGCGCACACGCAATCGTGCCACGTCCATTTCCCAAGCACTTCGGGCGAGGCACCGCGCTTTCGGCGCGTTCGTCGGGCTGGCACGGCGGCAACCGGGCAATGCCGGGCCGACCCTTCGCGCCACGCGGGAGTCGACTCGCGTTGCCTGCCGGCATTTCGTCGCATGCCGGCCGCACGCATTGCGGCGCCGGGCCATGATCGCGCCCAGCAGGGCAACCCGAACGCACTCCGGAGCGAACCACCATGCACAGATTCCTCAAGTCTTTCCTGATCTTCGGCACCGCGTTGATGTCGGCCGGCCCCGCGCTGGCGTTCGAGGCCGGTTGGCGCCAGATCCGCATCGCCGGCCCGACGCCCGAAGTTCAAGCCACCACCGTGGCGCTGTACTACCCGACCCAGGCGCCGGCGCGGGCGATCACGATGGGGCCGTTCACCGTGACGGTGGCGCCCGAGGCGACACCGGAGCCCAGGCTCAAGGGGTTGATCGTGCTGAGCCACGGCACCGGTGGGAGTGAGCTGGGCCACAGCCGGCTGGCCGAAGGTCTGGCACGCGCAGGTTACCTGGTCGCGGCGCTGCGCCATCCGGGCGACAACTGGCAGGACCGATCGCTGCTGAGCATCAGCGCTGAACACTATTTCCGTGAACGGCCGCGGCAGGTCAGCCGGGTCATCGACGCGTTGCTGAGCGACCCCGAATGGAAAGACCGGATCGGCCGGGATGCGCGGGGTCCCTGGGTCGGCGCGGTGGGGCACTCGGCTGGCGGCTACACAGTGCTGGCGCTGGCTGGAGGTCAACCCGACGTGTCGCGGCTGGCCGCCCACTGCGCCGCCGCGCGGACGCACGACCCCATCTTCTGCCGAACCGGTGGCACCAGTGAACCGAGCGCCGCGGCGTCGGCGACACCACGCGCCAGCGCACCGTTGACAGACCCGCGCGTGCGCGCCGTCGTGGCGCTGGCGCCCGTCGGCGTGGTCTTCACGGCACGGTCGCTGGCCGCGATCCAGCTGCCCGTGGCCGTCTACGAGGCCGAACAGGACCGCTGGCTGGTGCCGCGCTTCCACACCGGATGGATCGCCGGCAACCTGCCGGGTGCGCAGCTGCATCGCGTGCCGAACGCCTGGCACTTCGCCTTCATGGACACACCTGGCATGGCGATTCCCTCCGAAGACGGCGACATCCGGGCCGACCCACCCGGCTTCGACCGCTCGACCTTCCTGCAGCGCCTGGCGCTGGATGTTCCGGCGTTCTTCGACAAGGCCTTCAAGTAGCCGCCGGCTGTGGCCAGCGGCCGAGCCCATCACTTCCACCGACCACGACGGCTTGCCCCTGACCGACGACGCATTGGATCGTCGATCCGACCCGGGTTGGCTCGCATGACGGTTCGCCATCGAGCCCGGCTGCGAGCGTCATTGCTCCGGCCGCAGCCACAGCCACAGCGCCACCGCCGCCATCAGCAGCGGCACGCCCACCTTGCTCCACAACGGCAGCGGTGAGAGCTGCAGGACACCGGCGCTGAACAGCATCATTGCACTGGCCGCCCATTTCGCGCGGCGCGGCACGGCGCCGCGCTCGCGCCAACGCCGAATGCCGGCGCCGTGGCGCGGATGGTTCAGCAGCCACGCCTCGAGCGCCGGCCAGCCGCGTCCGCCGGCCCACGCCGCCACCAGCAGGAAAGGCACCGTGGGCAAGCCGGGGAGGAATGCGCCCAGCAGCCCAAGCAGCACGCAGAGCAAGGCGAGCGTGCGCCACAGCAACTGGGCGAGGGGTCGGGGCAGCATGCCCGGATTCTGCGGCGTGCGGCCGCAGCCCTGCGACCTGCGGTCGAATCAGCGCCCCGAAACCGGGACGCCGTGCCCGCTCAGAGCGCGCCGAGCTTGACGCTGACGCCGGTGAACACGCCGAGGTCGTTCTTCTTCAGCCCGGCCGGCGGCTTGCTGTTGTAGCTGTCCACCACGCCGACCGTCAGGTTCAGCGTGCTGCTCATCGCCACGCTCAGGCCGGCGGTGAACTTCATCAGGTTCGCCTTGTCGCCGCTCAGGCCGGGGTAGACCTCGAGACGCTGCTTGGCCGACACGGTGGGCGAGAACTGGTGCGACGACTCCTCGCCGAACAGCAGGCTGGCGCGCGAGAAGCGCGTGCCAGTCTCGCTGCCGATGGTCTGCGCGACGCGGTACTTGTCGGTCGTGTAGCCCACGCCGCCGAAGACGTCGAAACTCATCTCCTTGGTGTTGATGACGTGGTA
>JANNKS010000621.1:0-2220 GCA_031396425.1 Rhizobacter sp.
GCCATGCTGCACACGGCCCGCAGCTGCGGGCAGGCGGAAAGCAGGGCTTCGTCGATCGCTTGCGTGCCGGTGATGAACAGGCCGCGTGGTCTGCGGGTAGGTGATCGCCAGCTGGTCCATCATCAGCTCGCGCGTGATCGCTTGGCCTGGCAACAGCGTCGTGCCCCAGCGAAACCCCGGCGAGAACGCGATCTGTACGCCCTTCACGTCCATCAGCGCATCGACGATCAGCTGGTCCCAGCTGCCGTTGAAGTTGCCGCGCCGGTACAACAGCCCTTCGTTGACGGCGAGCACCTCATCCAACTTGGCCTGGTAAGGCGAACGCACCTTGTCGATGTGGGCCTGCATCTCGCGGTCGGCCGGCAGAAGGTTGGCAAACACCGGCAGCAACTTGTAGCGGTAGTCGGCCACGCGTCCGTCGCGAACTTCCAGGTCAAGTACGCCGAGAAACTTGCCGTTTGATCCAGCATTGGTCACCAGCGTCTTGCCGCTGCGGTTGCCGACGATCACAGGAGCGGGCACGCCATCATGGGTGTGGCCACCGAGGATGGCGTCGATGCCGGTCACGCGCGACGCCATCTTCAGATCGACGTCCATGCCGTTGTGCGACAGCACGACGACCACCTGCGCGCCCTTGGCCCGCACTTCGTCGACGTTTTTCTGCATGTTCTCTTCCTGGATGCCGAACGACCACTCGGGAACCAGGTGCCGAGGGTTCGCAATCGGCGTGTACGGAAATGCCTGGCCAATGACCGCCACCGCAACGCCATTCAGGCTGCGCATCGAATAGGGCTCGAACACCGTGTCACCAAAATCGGTGGTCTTGACGTTCTGGGCGAGGAAGCCGATGCGGCCCTTGAGGTCCTTCTCGACGATGTCCTGCACGCGCTTCGCGCCGAGCGTGAATTCCCAATGCGACGCCATCAGGTCGACACCCAGCAGCTTGCAGGCGTCGACCATGTCCTGCCCCTGCGTCCACAGCGCCGTGGCCGAACCCTGCCAGGTGTCGCCACCGTCAAGCAGCAACGAATGCGGGCGCGACGCACGCAGGCGTTTCACCAGCGTGGCCAGGTGGGCGAAGCCGCCCACACGACCGAACACCCGGGCCGCTGCCGCAAAGTCGAGGTAGGTGAAGGCATGCGCCTGCGCCGAGCCAGGCGCGATGCCGAAGGCCTTCAACAGGCTTTCACCGACCAGATGAGGGGCCTTGCCGGAAGCGGCCCCCAGCCCGAGGTTCACATGCGGCTCGCGAAAGTACACCGGCAGCAGCTGGGCGTGGCAATCGGTGAAATGCAGCAGGCTGAGCCGGCCGAACGCCGGCACGTCGTAGAGTTGCTGCGCGGCACCGGGCTGCGCAGCCAGCAACTCGCGCTGGTTCAGGCCGAAACCCGCCGCGCAGGCCATGGCCAGAATGTGCAGGAAATCGCGTCGGTCGATGTTCACGGGTCAAGCTCCTCGCAGAGTCTGGCTGCCTTGCGGCAACACCCGCCCGCGGCGCCGAACCGGCCGGCACCTGCCATGCTGAGCGGAGCATGCGGCCTAGAGCCGTGATCAGCGAAGCCGCGCTACTGGTTCACCGGGGACTTCGGGTCGAGCAGCAGCGCCATCACGTCGCGCATCTGCGCTTCGGTCAACACGCCGGCATGGCCCAGGCGCGGCATGCCGGAACAGGCGTTGTAGGCCTTGGCGTTGTAGATCTTGCCCCAGGTGTACTGCACCACTGGCGCCGCCGAAGGGTCTGCGGGATCCTTGACGCCGCGCGTTTTCCCGTAGTTGTACAAGCTCGGCCCGATCGTGCCGAACGAAATTTCCTGCTTGGAAATTTGATGGCAGTTGTAGCAATTGCCACCGCCCGGCGCGTTGGCCGGGTCGGTCCAGGTCTTGCCCCGACCGTTTTGAGCCAGCTTTTCGCCCTCTTTCCAGTCGCCCAGGTATTGGCCACCAGCGGGCCACTTGATGCTGGCCAGCGCCTGCGCCTCGATCTGCTTGACCACTTCAGGCGAGGGGGGCGTCAGCGCAGAACAGGCCTGCTGCGCCAGGTCCTGGTTGAGCCGGTCGAGCTGGGCCTGGCCTTCGCCGCGGAACGACCTCTTGATCATCTGGTCCGCGAGCTGGTCCAGTTCTGCCGGCGATGGTGCCGTGGCGCAACTGGCCAGCAGCACGGCGATGCCGACCAGGGCCGATCGGGAAATCCTGAGGGACATCATGGTGTTGCCAGCC
>JANNKS010000677.1:0-2333 GCA_031396425.1 Rhizobacter sp.
TCCCGGTCGAAACGCGCCTGGGCACCGTCGACTCCGGCGGCAACTACAACGCCCTGAAGTGGATGGACCCGGTGACCGAGAACCCGGGCGTGGGAGACACCGAGGTCTGGGAGTTCTACAACACCACGGTCGACGCGCACCCGATGCACATCCACGAGGTCGGCTTCGAGGTGGTAAACCGGCAGGGGATCATGATCAGTGGAGCCAACACCGAACTAGGCACCGGCACAGTGACGCCGATCGACGGTACCGTGCGCGACCCGGAGCCGTGGGAACGCGGCCGCAAGGACACGGTGCTCTGCCTGCCCGGCGAGGTGACGCGCGTGAAGGCGACGTTCTCGCAGCCAGGCCAGTTCGTCTGGCATTGCCACATCGTCGAGCACGAAGACAACGAGATGATGCGGCCGTACCGGATCGGTCCGGTTCAACCCGGCCAACCGGGCTGAATTGCGCCGCGGCATGCCGCGATAAGGGCACCTCGAGCGAGTCAGGCCAACCTAAGCTGGCGGGCCTGGCTCGCGACGCGACTGGGGGTGAGGTCGCGGTGCACGACGAGCACGGATCAACGGTGCTCAACCACCCCCTCCATCGGGTCCACCGGGTCACGCCAAGGCGCGCGCTCGATCATCCGCCGCGCATCGTCCAGGCCGGCGTCGCGCCGTGCGCGCACGCCCTCGGCGGTGAAATCGATGTCCTTGGTCTGGTCTTCGCCTTCGACGCGCGGCGCGACCAGGTGCGCCACGTGCATCGTCGTGTTGCAGCCCCACGACGCCAGTTCCCTGACCTTGCCTTGATTCTGCTTGCCCGCCGGCAGCTGCTTGCTCAGCTCGCGGATCACATGGCGCAAGTGGTGGATCTGCTTCTGGCGTGCGATGTGGCTGTCGGCGCGGCTCGCGTACTGGATGTCTTTCTGGCGGCCCATCACCTGCCAGATCGATTCGGGTTCCGGCCCGGCCTGGTGCCACACGTTGACGGCGAAGATCAGCGAGTCGCGGCGCGGGTTGTCGTCGAGCACCGCCTCGATCGGCGTGTTGGAGTAGATGCCGCCGTCCCAGTACGCGTCGCCCTGGATGCGCACCGCCGGGAAGGCCGGCGGCAGCGCGCCCGAGGCCATGATGTGGGCAATGCCCAGCGCTTCCTTGCGGGTGTCGAAGTAGCGCATCGTGCCGCTGCTCGCGTTCACCGCGCCCACCGTGAGGCGGGTGCGGCACTCGCACAGGTAGTCGAAGTCGACCAGTTCTGCCAGGGTGTGGCGCAGCGGCTCGGTGCTGTAGTACGACGCGTGCTCCACGCCCACGGGCGCCTGCGCGCCGCGCAGCGCCGCGGGGTTGGGCTCGAAGAAGGCGGGAATGCCGCGCAGCACGGTCGTCATGTTGGCGAGCCAGTGGCCCATGCCCAGCCAGTCGAATGCGCCGGCAACGCTGCCCTGCTGCTCGACGTGGTGCCAGAAGGCGCGCAGCCGCTCGAGGCGCTGCTCGGGCCGGTTGCCGGCGATCAGCGCGCCATTGATGGCGCCGATCGAGGTGCCGATCACCCAGTCGGGTTCGATGCCCGCCGCGTGCAGCGCCTCGTACACGCCGAGCTGGTAGGCGCCGAGCGCGCCGCCGCCTTGCAGCACCAGCACCACCTGGCCGGGAATGCCGGTCGTCTGGCGGGCCCGCCGGAAGTCGGTGGACGCTTTGGAAACCGGTGTCTTGGCCATGGGCTGGTTACGAGTCGGGGTGCCGAAGCGTAGCTGGATTCGAAACGCACCGACCCGCAACCGCCGCGGGGCCGGTCAGCGGCCGTCAGGCCCGGCCCAACCACGCGATCCAGATCGAGCGCCGCATCCACAGCATCCAGGCGCAGGCCAGCCACACTCCGCAGGCGAGGAAAAACAGCTCACCCCCATCGCTGCTGCCGTCGGTGTTGACCACCGCCACGCCGAGCGGCGTGAACAGGTGGAAGAAGATCGCGCCGCTGATCACGGCCAGCCCCATCGCCGCGCCGAGCACCTGCACCGCGCGCCGGCTCGACAGCGCCGCGCCGGCGAGCAGCAGGACCGATGCAATCAATTCCGCGCTGCCGACCACCTTCGCCGAAAAGATGCCGCCCGGCGCGAACACGCCGGGGAAACCCAGCGAAGCGGCCCACGGGTCGAGCTTGGTCTGGAAGATGTAGACGGTTTCCGGCGAGCCGGTGAACTTGAAGAACAGCGATTGAATGAACACGAACGCCACGAAGATCGTGGGCAGCCAGTGGCCGTGACGATTGATCCAGGTCATGGGGGTCTCCTTGGTCGCGCAGCGCCGCTCACTTCCTGAGCAACGCCTGGAATTGGGCATCGGCCAGCC
>JANNKS010000769.1:0-6550 GCA_031396425.1 Rhizobacter sp.
CTGCGCCAGCGCTGCCCGGGGCGCCTTGGGTGCCAGGTCGAGCGTGACCGGCGCGTTGGACGCATCACGCGGTTTGGGTCCCACCAGCGTCAGGGTCGACAGACGCTGGTCACGCGAGATCAGCAACGGCACTGCCACGCCTGGTGTCAACAGCCGCAGCGCATCGTCAAGGCGGCGCAAACGCCAGTCGCCCAGCGCCAGGATTTCGTCACCCGCCGCCAGGCCGGCCTGTTGCGCGGCGCCCCCGCGCAGCACATGCGTGACACGCACGCCGGTCAACGCGCTTTCGCTGACACGCAGGCCCAAGCGTTGCGCCAACGTGGCCGGCTGCACCTGCCAGTCGACGCCGAAGCCATGCAGCAGCGCCGCAAGCGGCAAGTCATGCACGCCGTCGACCCAGGCCGCCAGTTCTTTGCCGAACGAACGCCCGCTCACGCTGCAAAGTGCAGCGGCGATGTCGGCGCGCGAAATCGCGCCGCCCTGGCTGGTGTTCCAGAGGTGGCGCATCACCTCGTCCAGGCTGCCCAGCGCGCCGGCGCGCAAGCTCAGGTCGAGCGCGAGCGCCACCAACGAGCCTTTGGCGTAGTAGCTGATCGTCGCATTCGGCGTGTTCTCGTCGGACCGGTAGTACTTGATCCAGGCGTCGTGGCTGGCCTGCGCCAGCGTCTGCGTCTGGCGCCCCGGCGTGGCGAGCACGCCGCTGATCGTCTTCGCGACCAGCGCCAGATAGCGCCCCGCGTCGATCAGGCCGGCGCGCACCAGGAAAAGATCGTCGTAGTAGGACGTGAAGCCTTCGAAGAACCAGAGCAGTTCAGTGTAGTTTTCGCGCGTGTAGTCGATGCGCGCGAACTCGGCCGGGCGCAGGCGCTTGACGTTCCAACTGTGAAAGTACTCATGCGCGATCAGCCCGAGCAGGCTGACGTAGCCCTCGGTCAGCCCGGCCTGGTCGCGTTGCGGCAACTGCCGACGCGATGCGATCAGCGCTGTGCTTGAGCGGTGTTCCAGCCCGCCATGCCCTTCATCGACGGCGTTGAGCAGGAAGAGGTAGCGCGTGAACGGCACGCCCGGCGCACCGCCGGCACGCCGGGTTCGGCCACTGGCATGCCAGAAATCGATCTCGGCCTCGCAGATGCGCCGCGTGTCGGCAAGCAGCCGCTCGCCGTCGAAGTCGGGCAGGGCACCGGCAACGACAAACTCGTGGGCGATGCCGCGAGCGGTGAATGCGCCACGCCAGAACGTGCCCAACTCGACCGGGTGGTCGACCAGTTCGTCGTAGTCCGCCGCCTGGTAGACACCCCTGGCGGCACCCGCCGCCACCGGCAAGGTGGTGGCCACGCGCCAGGCGCGCGGCAGACCGCGCAGCAGCAGGCGATGCGGTTCGGCCTCACGGCCTTCGACCCGCAGGCACAGGCTGGTGCCGTTGAAGAAGCCGCGGCTGGCGTCGAGGAACGCGGTGCGCACCGAGGCGTCGAACGCATACACGAGGTAGGTCACGGTCAACGCCGCACGGCCGTCGCAGGGCGCGATCCAGCTCGTCTTGTCGACCTGTTCGAGCACGACGGCGCGCTCGCCAACGCGCGCCTGCAGGCCGCTCAGGTGGCGCGCAAACTCGCGCACCAGATAGCTGCCCGGAATCCACACCGGCAGACTCAAACGTTGGCGCGCAGCAGGTCGGGGAACGCTCAGCGTGACGCGAAACTGGTGCGCGTTCGCGTCGGCGATGGTGATGGTGTGGGTGATCATGAAGCCGGCCGAGCTGAACATACCACCTCCGCCGACGCTCGGGCCGGTGCCCGCTCGCGCGGCGCGCAAACGTTGGTGAAAACGACGATGTCGAACCGACCCGCCTATTTGTTCGCGCGGCTGGCGACCAACTGCTTTTCCAGCTGCTCCACGCTCATCGCGCCCGGGACACGCTTGCCGTCTTCGAACACGATCGCCGGCGTGCCGTTGACCCGGTACTTGCGGGCGAGCGCCGTGACGCGTTCGATCGCTGCCGAATCACACTCTCCCATCGTTCGCGGCGGTACCACGCCGTCGAGCATCCAGTTGCGCCAGGCGGTCGTGTTGTCTTTCGCGCACCAGATGTTGCGCGACTTTTCGGGCGAGTCGCCACCGAGGATGGGCAACAGGAAGGTGTAGACCGTCACGTCCTTGGCGCGCTGCAGGTCGCGTTCAAACCGCTTGCAATAGCCGCAATTCGGGTCGGCGAACACAGCGATCTTGCGCGCCCCGGTGCCCGCTTTCCACACCAACGCGTCTTTCAGCGGCAGGCTGGCAAAGTCGATCGCGTTGATCTTGTTCAACCGAGCTTCGGTGAGGTTGACCTTGCTGCGGGTGTCGATCACCTGGCCGTCGATCAGGTGGTTGCCTTGCTCGTCGGTGTAGAAAACTTCGGCGCCGGCGCGCACTTCGTACAGGCCGGCAATCGGCGTCTTGGTGATTTCGTCGATCTTCGGGAAGTCGGGCAGGCGCTCAGCGATGTTCTTGCGTATCACCGCTTCCTGCGAAAACGCTGCCGGGGCGAAACAGCACAAGACCAACATTGCGGCAATGGCGCGAAGGCCGGGGTGGCACAGCAGGGGCATGGAAGCCTTTCAGGATTGGATGGCGCGCGCTTGGAGCCAGCGCTTCAGGGGCGGCAGGTGGTTCACCAGAGTCATTCCGCGGTTGCGAAGTTCCCGAACCGCTGGTGCGGGGTGTGAAAAGAGCTGCAACAGGCCATCGGTCACCTGCCCCATCGCCCAGGTGGGAACAGCGCGCTCGCGCAGGTATCGGCGCAGCAATCGCGGGTCGTCAATTCTTCGCCAAGGCTCGCGCGCGGCGATCACACGACTGAAGGCCGCCACATCGGCAAGGCCCAGGTTCAGGCCCTGCCCTGCGAGCGGGTGCACCACATGAGCGGCGTCGCCGAGCAACACCCAACCCGGCCCGCAGCCGGTGTGCGCCTGGGCCAGCATCAACGGCCAGGCGGCGCGCGTCGAGCACAGCGTCAAGCCACCCGCTTCGCCCGAGGTCGCCGCGGCAAGTTCTGCTTCGAACTCACTCGGACCCATCGCCATCAGCGCGTTGGCGCGTTCAGTCGGGCAAGACCACACCAGCGCATACGACATCAGCGCCTGAGGCGCGTCCAGCGGCAGCAAGGCCAGCACGTCGGGCGAACGAAACCATTGATGAGCCACGTTCTGGTGGTCGCGCGTGGTCGTGACCCGCGCCGCCACTGCCTGCTGGCCATAGTCAAGACGCTCGACCAGAACGCCCAGTGCGGTGCGGGTGCTGGAAGCCTTGCCTTCGCACAACGCGGTGAGCGTCGCGGGCACGTCAGCGTCAACCCGCGTGACATGCGGCGCGAAGCGCAGCGCAGCATTCAATTCGCGCTCCAGCGCCGCCGCATCGACGATCCAGGCCAGTGCCTCAACCCGCTGCTGCCAGGCGCTGAACTCGATTGCGGCGGCCGGCGCGTCGCCCCGAACCCGCATGTCGTGCACCGCCGTGACCGCGTTGGCGGGCATCGCATCCCAGACCTTGAGTTCGCGCAGCAGTACCTGCGACGCGGCATTCAATGCGAAAGCGCGCACATCGTCGTTCGGCTTGCGCGCAGCGGGGTCATCTCGCAATGCCACCGCCAGGCCGGCGCGACCCAGCGCCAAGGCCAGCGATTGGCCAACCGCGCCCGCGCCGCGCACCAGTACATCAAAGCTTTGCATCAGGTTTCATTGTAAAGAGCGGCGCCCCCGGACAACCGAGTACGGGCGGGCACAATCCGGTTCCACATTTCACGCGCACACTCCCGCTCATGGCCGTCTGGATCCGTAGAACGCTTCTCGCGCTGGGTGCGTTGGTGTTTGTCGCAGTCGGGCTGGCGGTCTGGCTGATCTTCAGTTTCGACCCCGAACAGTACAAGAGTACGGCCATCGACTGGGTCAAGACGAATCGCGATCGCACCTTGGCCATTGATGGCCCGGTCAAGCTGTCGGTGTTTCCACGCCTGGGGCTGCACCTGTCGCGCATCAGCCTGAGCGAGCTGGCCAGTGCCGATCAGTTCGCCGTGCTCGAAGAAGCCGATCTGGCGGTTGAACTGTTGCCGTTGCTGCGCGGCCAGGTGTCTGTGGAGCGGGTGCACGCCAAAGGTGTGCGCCTTGCGTTACTGCGTGACAGCAAGGGCCGCAGCAACATCGACGACCTGCTGCAGCGCGGCCCCTCGGCCCCGGCGCCAGCCAGCACCAGCGAGCCCAAAGCGAACGCGAAGCCGATTCAGATCGATATCCGGAGCATTCAGCTCAGCGACGTGCGCGCGCGCATCAAGGACGACTTGGCCGGCCTCGATGGCGAGTTCCTGCTGAAGGAGTTCAGCACCGGGCGCATCGCCAACCAGGTGCCGTCGAAGGTGACGATGGTGGTGCAGCTGGGTCTGCGGTCGCCTGCGCTGAAGGGCGAATTGCGGGGTTCCTGCGAGGTCACACCCGATCTCGACACCGGCTCGGTGCGCCTGGCCGGCATGGACCTGGGCTACAAGGGCGACGCACCCAATGCCAGCAGCATCAACGCCACCGTGAAGGGCGAACTGGGCTACGACGCCGCCAGTGGTGCCCTCGAAGCAAAGGGGCTGGCGCTGCGCATCAGCGCCAACACCGGCGCCCTCAAGCTCAACGACTCCACGGTGCAGATCGGGCAGTTCACACACAACCCGGCGCACAAGCGCATAGCGGTGGCGAAGTTGCAGCTGCGCCTGGCGGGCACCCAGGGCGGCAAGCCGCTGGAACTGGCGCTGGACTGGCCCGAACTGGACGTGCGCGGCGAATCACTCAAGGGCAGCCCGGTGTCCGGCCAGCTGAAGCTGGGCGGGGACATGCCGATCGAAGGGCGGTTCAGCAGCGGCGCGCCGAGCGGCAATTTCGACAACGTGCGCATACCGATGTTTGAGGCGAAGTTGAGCAGCCGGGGCGCGGCGCGCAAGCTTGATGCAACGCTGCGCAGTGACCTGCTGCTTCAGCCGGAGAAACAGTCGATCACGCTTGACAAACTCGGGCTGGAAGTCAAGCTCGAGGACCCAGCGCTCAAGCCCTTGGCCTTGTCTGTGCAAGGCCAGGCCGTCGCGTCCGCACAGAGTGCGCGCTGGAACTTGGCCGGGCAGCTCAATGCCAATGGATTCAGCACCGACGGCCTGGCCAATCTGGCGCACACCACGCCGAACATCAAGGCGAACGCACGTTTCGAGGCACTTGACCTGAATGCCGTGTTGCCAGCAACGCCGGCAAAGGCTGGGGCACCGGCGACGGCGAGCAGCACCGAGGCTGCCATCGACCTGTCCGCGCTTCGCAGCGTCAACGGCAGTTTTGCACTGCGCGCTGCCAGCGTGGCGCTGCATCAGTACCGCGTTGCCGACCTGCTGCTCGACGCCACGCTCGAAACCGGCGTGCTTCGGGTCAGCGCATTGCGAGCCAAGGTCTGGGGGGGCAGCATCGACGCAACCGCCATTGCCGACGCACGCGCCAGCCGCGTCGCCCTGAAGGCGACAGCAAACGGCGTCAACATCAACGCCTTGCTGAAAGACGTGGCGGAGAAGGACCTGCTCGAAGGCACTGGCCGGGTCACGGCCGACCTCGATACCGCAGGGCGAGGCTTGACGGAAATGAAGTCGCGCCTGAAAGGCAGCGTGGCGGTCCAGTTGCGCGACGGCGCTGTCAAGGGTTTCAACCTGGCCAAGAGCCTGCGCCAGGCGAAATCGGCGTTGTCGGCCCGCAGGGATTCAGCGCAACGCGCCAGCCAGGTCGAGAAGACCGACTTCAGCGAAATGAACGCGAGCTTCCAGATCGACCAGGGCGTGGCGCGCAGCCACGACCTGGACATGAAGAGCCCGTACCTCCGACTCGGCGGCGAGGGCCAGGTCGACATTGGCAAGAGCCGCATCGACTACACCGCGCGCGCCACCGTCACCGACACCTCCAAAGGGCAGGACGGCGCCGATCTGGTGGCCCTCAAGGGCTTGACGGTTCCGGTCAAACTGAGCGGGCCGCTCGAAGCGATGGACTGGAACATCCAATGGTCGGCGGTGGCTGCAGGTGCGTTGAAGAACCAGCTCGAGGGCAAGCTGAAGGACCGCCTGGCCGGGCCGGCCGCATCGGGCGTGGCGACGCAAGAGCAACTGCAGGACAAGGCGAAGGAAGCGGCCAAAGAAAAGGTGAAAGAGCAGGTGAAAGACAAGCTGAAGGGCCTCTTCAAATGAACGACGTCGAGTTGACCCTCGAATCGCTGCACATGTACCCGATCAAGTCGTGCGGCGGCGTGTCGATGGGCGCAGCGTTGCTCATCGAAACCGGTCTTGAACTCGATCGCGCCTGGATGGTGGTCGACGCCGGCGGCGAATTCGTCACCCAGCGCGAGCTGCCGCGGCTGGCGCTGATCCAGCCCACGCTGCGCCACAGCGACATGGTGCTGCGCGCGCCCGGCATGCTGGCGTTGCACTTGGCGCTGGACCGCGTCGACAGCGAGCTGCGCGTGCGTGTCTGGGACGACACGGTGCCCGCGTGGGACATGGGCGCACTGGCGG
>JANNKS010000775.1:0-2301 GCA_031396425.1 Rhizobacter sp.
TGCTGGCCACCGCGCTGCCGGTGCCGATCGCCATGATCAACATCCTCGACGAGCAGCGAGACTGGTTCAAGTCCCGCGTAGGGGTGGAGCCAACGCAGATGCCCGTGGCCACGTCGTTTTGTGAAGCGTTCTTCAGCTTCCCCGGGGACGTGATCGTCGTCGAGGACACGCTGCTCGACGAGCGGTTTGCCGACCACGCGCTCGTGGTGGGTGCGCCGCAGGTGCGTTTCTACGCCGCCGCAAGGCTGGTGGTGCGGGGCCACACGCTGGGCACGCTGTGCGCTTACGATCTGCAACCCAGGCGTCTCGCCCCGCAGCAGATCGATCATCTTCGGGCCATGGCGAGTGCGGCCGTTGAACTGCTCGCCGGGCGATCGCCCGACCTGCTGGCCCAGGCCACCGAGAGCGTCAACTCGACGATCCGGAGCGTGGAGATTCCGTAGCTTCTGACCTGGCGATCACCGCGGGGTCCCCCACCGAGAGCGCGAGCAATGCCTGCTGGTCGGCGTCCAGCGCCATGGCTGCGAGCAGCTTTTCCTGGTCGATCCATGCGCGCACGACGGTGGCCAGGCCCAGCGCGGCGCTGATCAGGTAGACGTTCTGCACCATCGCGCCAGCCGTGATGCAGGCGTAGGTGTAGCGTTGTTCGGCTTGCACCCAATGCAGCCGGCTGTTGTTGGCCACGATCACCAGGTCGAGCGGCGCGGTGGCGCTGAAATCCTGGTTTCCGGTCGCCGCACGGATGTCGCGGGCCACCCTGAGGCGCAGTGCGTGTTCGACGGGCTCATACAGGTACAGGCCCGAAGGCAGCGCCACGTAGACGTCGATTTCCTGCAGGTGAATGGCTTTGGGCACGGTGCGGCCACCGATCGCCGGGCGATTCACGCCGCAGGTTGCCCACAACAGGTCGGCGAGCACCTGCAGCGGCAAGGCTGTTGTGGCGAACTCGCGTTGCGTCTGGCGGTGCTGCAGTGTCTCCATCAACCCCATGCCGCCACTCAGGCGGGGAAGCGGAAGCTGAAGGACTTCATTGGATGGCATCGTGTGGTACCGCCGAGTGTCACCCGCGACGGGGCCATGCTGTCATGGATTGACGCCCTGCGCCACGGCATCGTTGCGTTGCGTCAACGAACCTTCACCCTAAGTACGCCACCGCACATACGGCGCCGGCCAAATGGCGATGATCGAGCTGGACATTTCATCCACCCCACAAGGAGTACCACCATGTTCGTTCGCACCACTCTCGCCGCCACCGTTGCGGCCTTCGCCCTCATCACCGCCACCGGCTGTGCCGTCACGCGCGGCCAGGAAACCGTGGGCGCCTACATCGATGACACCACCATCACGACGCAGGTCAAGAGCCGCTTCATTGAAAACAAGGACGTCGATGCGTCCAGCATCAGCGTCGAAACACTCAACGGCACCGTCATGCTGTCGGGCTTCGCGAAAAACGCGGCTGAGAAGGAAACCGCCGCAAGCATCGCGCGCAAGGTCAGCGGCGTGAAGTCGGTGAAGAACGAGATCGCGGTTCGGCCTTGAGCCATCGTGATATTTCGCGCGCCTGATTTTTCAATTCACAACTGAAGGAGATTCACATGAACTGGGACCGAATTCAAGGCAACTGGAAGCAAGTCACCGGCCGGGCCAAGGAGCAATGGGGCAAGCTGACCGACGACGACCTCGATGTCGTCGCCGGCCGGCGCGAGCATCTCGCCGGCAAGATCCAGGAGCGCTACGGCGTGGTCAAGGACGAGGCTGAACGGCAACTCGCCGAATGGGAACGCAAGGCGACCGATTCGTGGTTCGTCAAGAAGTAAAGCGGATGCCGACTGACGGGCACCGAACCGGTTCCGTGGCAAGACAGGAGACGACATGAATGCATTCAAGATGGCGGCCATTGCCCTGATCGTGGCGGGTGTCCTGGGCTTGGCGTATGGCAGCTTCAGCTACACCAAGGAGACCCACAAGGCCAAGCTGGGGCCGATCGAGTTGTCGGTCAAGGACAAGGAGACGGTCAACGTGCCGGTGTGGGCTGGCGTCGGCGCGATCGTGCTCGGCGGCCTGTTGCTGGTGCTGGGCGGGCGCAGGAGCTAGGCACCGGGGTTTCGCGGTCCGAACCGGGCGCGGTAAGCTGCGCCCATGCAGATCATCGGCCATCAAGCCGCCGTGGTCCTGAAGGACCCGGCGGCGTTCGCCTGGCGCACGCTGAAGGCCTTCCGCGCCAACCAGGGCCTGTTGCTGGCCGGTGCGGTGGCGTACTACGCGCTGCTGTCGATCGTGCCGCTGCTGATCCTCACCGTG
>JANNKS010000005.1:0-2110 GCA_031396425.1 Rhizobacter sp.
CGGCTCGAATACCGCGGTTACGACTCGTGCGGCGTGGCGGTGCACCAGGACGGCCAGCTTCGCCGCGCGCGCAGCACCGCGCGCGTCGCCGAGCTCGACGCCAACGTCGAAACCGACCGGGTGCAAAGCGGCACCGGCATCGCGCACACCCGCTGGGCGACGCACGGCGCGCCGGCGGTGCACAACGCGCACCCGCACTTTTCGCATGGGCCCAAGGCGAAGTCGGCGGCCGCCGGGCGGATCGCGCTGGTGCACAACGGCATCATCGAAAACCACGATGAACTGCGCGCCGAGCTGAAGGCCAAGGGCTACGAATTCACCAGCCAGACCGACACCGAAGTCATCGCCCACCTGGTCGACCAGGCCTACAGCGGCGACCTGCTCGAAGCAGTGCAGCGCGTCACGCCGCGCCTGCGCGGCGCCTACGCGATCGCGGTGTTCTGCCGCGACGAGCCGCACCGGGTGATCGGCGCGCGCGAAGGCTCGCCGCTGATCCTGGGCGTGGGTTCGCACCAGGGCAAGGCAGAGACTTTCCTGGCCTCCGACGCGATGGCCCTGGCCGGCGTCACCGACCAGATCGTCTACCTCGAGGAAGGCGACGTCGTCGACCTGCAGATGGGCAAGTACTGGATCACGCACCCCACGCCCGAAGGCGCGTTCAAGGCGGTGCAGCGCGACGTGCGCACCGTGCACGCGCACAGCGGCGCCGCTGAGCTGGGCCCGTACCGGCACTACATGCAGAAGGAAATCTTCGAGCAACCGAAGGCAATCGCCGACACGCTCGATTCGGTGGCCGCCATCACGCCCGAGCTGTTCGGCGACGGCGCGCACAAGATCTTCAAGGAAGTCGACTCGGTGCTGATCCTGGCCTGCGGCACCAGCTACTACAGCGGCTCGACCGCCAAGTACTGGCTCGAGAGCATCGCGAAGATTCCCACCAGCGTGGAAATCGCCAGCGAATACCGCTACCGCGACAGCGTGCCGAATGCGCGCACCCTGGTGGTGACGATTTCGCAGAGCGGCGAAACCGCCGACACGCTGGCCGCCCTGAAACACGCCCGCGGCCTGGGCATGAAACACACGCTGACGGTGTGCAACGTCGGCACCAGCGCGATGGTGCGCGAATGCAAGCTCAACTACATCACGCGCGCCGGCGCTGAAATCGGCGTCGCGTCGACGAAGGCGTTCACGACCCAGCTGGTCGGCCTGTTCCTGCTGACGCTGGCGCTGGCGAAGACGCGCGGCCACCTGAGCGAAACCGAAGAAGCGAAACACCTCAAGGACCTGCGCCACCTGCCGGTGGCGCTGCAGGCGGTGCTGGCGCTGGAGCCGCAGGTCATCGCCTGGTCGGAAGAATTCGCACGCAAGGAAAACGCGCTGTTCCTCGGCCGCGGGCTGCACTACCCGATCGCGCTGGAAGGTGCGCTCAAGCTCAAGGAAATCAGCTACATCCACGCCGAGGCCTACCCGGCCGGCGAACTGAAGCACGGCCCGCTGGCGCTGGTGACGGCCGCGATGCCGGTGGTGACGATCGCGCCGAACGACACCCTGCTCGAAAAGCTCAAGAGCAACCTGCAGGAAGTGCGCGCCCGCGGCGGCGAACTGTTCGTGTTCGCCGACGGCGACTCGCGCATCGAAGCCGGTGAAGGCCTGCGCGTGATCCGCATGCCGGAACACTACGGCGCGCTGTCACCCATCCTGCACGTCGTGCCGCTGCAGTTGCTCGCGTATCACACCGCCTGCGCACGCGGCACCGATGTGGACAAGCCGCGCAACCTGGCGAAGAGTGTCACGGTGGAGTGAGGGGTTGGGGCGGTCGGTGGTAGAGAACAAGTATGTTCGGAAACGCGAACAAAGTTCGGAAAGCGCGCACATGATGTCCACCAGCGCTGCAATCATTGCCGCGTGACACAACTTGAGGGCGCGGCTCAAGTTGGCGTCGGCCTACTTTCGTCGCGCTCTGCGCGCACGGCACTGCAAGTCCAGCTCGATCCGCCCGCCACCGCCCGCCGCCGGCACCGCGCAGCACAGCAGCACCTCATCGGCTGCCGGCCGCCAGCCGGTGGGTTCGGCGTAGGTCACGGCGCCGGCCGTGATGCGCGTGGCGCAC
>JANNKS010000041.1:0-7027 GCA_031396425.1 Rhizobacter sp.
CCAGCTGCGTGGTGGTCTCGAGGTACTGGCCTTGCAACGCGGCGGCCAGCGGCACGGCGAGCGGTTCGTCGGCGTTGTCAACCAGCAGGTCGCGCAGTTGCGGCCGCGTCACGCACAGCAGCAACTCGCTGGCCGACTGACCCGCGCTCGGGTCCAGGCGCAGGTCCAGCGGCCCGTCGACCTTGAAGCTGAAACCGCGCGCCGGGTTGTCGATCTGCATCGACGACACGCCCAGGTCGGCGAGCACGACGTCGAATCCGCCCGATTCTGGCAGCAACTCGGCCATCGCAGAGAAGTTCAGGCGCTTCACGGTCAGCACGGAAGCATCGAACCCGAGGCCGCGCAGGCGCGCTTCGGTGCGCGGCAATTCGAGCGGGTCGACATCGATGCCGAACAGGCGCCCGCCGGGCAGCAGGCGCGGCAGGATCGCCTGCGCGTGGCCGCCAAACCCCAGCGTCGCGTCCAGCCCCACCTCGCCCGGTTGCGGGTTGAGCTGCGCGAGGATTTCCGCCACGCAGATCGGCCGATGCATGCCGGCGGGCGTCTGGCCACGCGCCATCACTTTGTTCAGCTCATCGGCGTGGCGCGCCGGGTCGAGTTCCTTGTACTTTTCTTCGAAGCGGCGCGGGTGGGAGCCCCGGTAGCGCTCGCGGCGCTTGTGGGGTGCGGCTTCGTCGGTCATGGGTGAATTGTCCGGCACATCGCCGCCGCGCAACGACGCCACGCACGACCCGCCAGGGCGACCGGACCGTCTCCAACGCGGGAGGCGTTGCGACTGTCAAACACGAGCTGAGCTCTTCGGCCCGCCGCAAGCGGCATGAAGCACACCAAGCCCGTGGAAGCTCAAGCGGCCCAGCGCAATGGGCCGCGAGGACTGGGTGCGCCCGGGCGCATCAGAGCCGTGGCGCGTGCCACTGCCGCCACAGCTTGAGCGCCACCAGCAAGAGCGGCGTCGCATGCATGGCCAGATCGAAGATGTCCAGTGGGCGTACCAGTGCACCCCGGACCAGCAGGCGCAGTTTCTCGACCAGGTGGGGCTCGGGCGTGATCGGCGCAATGGCCATCCAGGCCGCCAACAGCAGCAACCAAATCCACGGCAATCGGTCGAGCCAGATCAGCATCGCTGGACACGCGCGAGTCGGCAGCGGCACAACGAACGGGTCGCGCATCGGGCAGGTGGCGTTTTGAAGTTCAATGGTTGTTCCTGCGCGGCAGCCTCAAGGAGCCGGGCGGCCGCCCAACGAGAGTTTAAGCAGTCGGCAGTTGGCAGTTGGCAGTTGGCAGTCAGCGGTCGCGAAAGCGGAAACCTCAGCCCGGCGACCACTTCGGCACTTCAGACTGTCTTTGCACCAACCTCGCGACGAGTACCGCCTGGACAATTGAGAAATACTTGAGTGAGCAGTCTCCCGCGCATCCTATTGACCTCGGTCATGTGGTTCGCCGTGATCTGCCAGAAACGAAGTTGTTCGACGCATCAATCGAAGTCCCAGGGATTCGTCACAACCAGGCCGCAGCCCACGAAGTCGGATACGTTGCGTGTGGCCAGACCCAAACGATGACTCAGGGCAATCGATGCGATCTGGCCATCGAACTGCGTGATGGGTGAGCCTGCGCGGCGCCGGGTGGCCACAACCACGGCGTATTCGGCTGCGGATTTTGAGTCGAACAAGAGGATGCGGCCGGCAAAGTCTTCGAGGAACATCGCCTCGAGCGACTGCTCCAATCGTTACCGTCGCTGGCCAGCAGGCAACAAACCTGCTCCGAGCATCATCTCGGCCTGCGTCACCGCGCTCACGAAACGCAGCGCGCAGTATCTGGCGAGCCTCCTCTTCCATGGAGCGGTTGCGGCTCGCTGCGCGCATGCGAAGCCTGCGCTTGAGCGACTCGTCCAGATCGCGAATCGTGAGTGTGGCCATGGGCGGACTCCGGCGTTTGATGCATTGTTCTCAATGCAGTCATTGCAGGCAGTCAGGGCGTTCAACTTGCGTAACCCGGGTTCTCACGATCGAGCTTGCGCAGCAGCGCAGGCCAGGCCAGCATCGAACCTTGCCCAGCGGTGGCCACATTGGCGATGTTCGCGTTCGCGGCGATCGGGCCGGCGCCGATCAGGTTCAACTCGGCGCCGCCCGACTGCGCGTCGATCTGGATGCGGCAGGTGTTCTCGAAGAAATACATGTGGATGAACGCGTCCTGGATCGTGCGGCCCACGGTGAGCAGGCCGTGGTTGCGCAGCATCAGGTAGTTCGCCGTGCCGAGGTCGGCCTGCAGGCGCGGCTTTTCGTCGGCGTTCAGCGCCACGCCTTCGTAGTCGTGGTACGCGAGTGAATTCAGGATCAGCGTCGACTGCTGGCTCAGCGGCAACACGCCCGCCTTCTGCGCACTCACCGCCACGCCGGCGCGGCTGTGGGTGTGCAGCACACAACCGGCGTCGTCGCGCACCTCGTGAATGCAGCTGTGGATCGTGAACCCCGCCGGGTTGACCGGAAACGGCGACTCGCGCAGCTTGTTGCATTCCTGGTCGATCAGCACCAGGCTGGACGCGGTGATCTCATCGAACATCAGGCCATAGGGGTTGATCAGGAAGTGGTGCCCCGGGCCCGGCACGCGAGCCGAGATGTGGGTGAACACCAGGTCGCTCCAGCCGTAGGCGGCGACCAGCCGGTAGGCGGCGGCGAGGTCGACGCGCAGTTGCAATTCTTCAGAAGTCACGACTTCCTTGAGCGACGGAATTTTCATGGTGGGTCTCGGTGATGGTTGGGTTGACGTGTGAAGAAGTCGGCCGGGTCATTGTCCCAGCACTTGCCTGGCGTAGACCTTCTGCATGCCGCCCAGCCAGCGGTCGTAGTCCTGGCCCTTGCTGCGAAAGTAGCCCAGCACCTCGGGATGGGGCAGCACCAGGAAGGTTTCGTCGCGCATCGCAGCCACCACATCGGCGGCCACCTGGGCGGGCAGCAACATGCCGTCGCTGCCGGCCGAGCCGCCATCGCCGCTGGTCATGCCGGTCTGGACGCCCTGCGGGCACAGGCACGACACCCGCACGCCGCGGCGACCATAGGCGACGCGCAACCATTCGGCAAAGGCCAGCGCCGCATGTTTGGTGACGGCGTAGGGCGCGCTTTCCACGATGGTCAACAGGCCGGCGGCCGACGCGGTGACGACGAAGTAACCCTCGCCGCGCGCCACCATCTCCGGCACCACCGCGCGCGCCGCCCAGACATGCGCCATGGCGTGCACATGCCACATCTTGTCCCACAGCGGATCGTCGAGTTCGAAACCGCCCAGGGTGCCCAGGATGCCGGCGTTCGACAGGTAGATGTCGACCCGGCCGAAGCGTGCCCGCGTGGCTTTCACCAGCGCCTGGATGTCGGCTTCGACGCTGACATCGCAACGCAGCGCCACGGCGCATTCGCGGCCGTCGGCGTTGATGGTGCGGGCCACGGCCTCTGCCTGCGGCAGGTTGAGGTCGGCGACCACGATGCCGCGTGCGCCTTCGGCAGCGAAGCGTTCGGCCAAGCCGGTGCCGATGCCACTCGCACCGCCGGTGATGATGGCAACCTTGTCCTTGATGTCCATGGGCGCGCTCGTTTTCTTCAGCCGATCCGCACCACCACGCGGCCGCGCACCTTGCCGTCCATCAGCGCCTGGGCCTTCGCGATGGCGCCGTCGAGCGGCACCTCGTCGATCATGCCTTCGAGCTTGGCCAGGTCCAGGTCGGTGGCCAGGCGGCTCCAGGCGCGCTGGCGAAGCGCGCGAGGGGCCATCACGGAATCGACACCCACAAGGCTGACGCCGCGCAGGATGAAGGGGTGCACTGTCGTGGGCAGGTCCATGCCCTGGGCCAGGCCGCAGGCGGCCACCGTGCCGCCGTAGCGGGTTTGCGCCAGCGCATTCGCGAGGGTGTGCGAGCCCACCGCATCGACCACCGCGGCCCAGCGCTCTTTCTGCATGGCCTTGCCGGGTTTGGACAACTCGGCGCGGTCGATGATGCCGGCGGCACCGAGTGTGCGCAGGTAGGCCTCTTCCGAGGTCTTGCCGGTGGATGCAACCACCTGGTACCCGAGCCTCGACAGCAATGCCACCGCGACGCTGCCCACACCGCCGGTGGCGCCGGTCACCAGCACCTCGCCCGTGCCGGGCTTGACGCCGCCGTCTTCCAGCGCCATCACGCACAGCATGGCGGTGTAGCCCGCCGTGCCGATGGCCATCGCCTGCCTCGGTGTGAACGCTGCGGGCAACTTGACCAGCCAGTCGCCCTTGAGACGCGCGCGCTGCGCCAGGCAGCCCCAATGCGTTTCGCCCACACCCCAGCCGTTGTGCACGAAGGTGTCACCCGCCTTCCAGTCGGGGTGGGACGACTCGAGCACCGTGCCCGCGCCGTCGATGCCGGCAACCATCGGCCACGAACGCACCACCGGCACCTTGTTGGTGATTGCCAGACCGTCCTTGTAGTTCAGGGTGGAATAGGCCGGCGCGACGGTGACATCACCCGCGGGCAGGCGCGCCGCGTCGATCATCTGGACCGACGCCGAGAAAGCGGGTGCGTTTTCGAGCAGCAGGGCCTTGAACATCATGGAATCATCTCCGCAGGAAGGGGGGGAAAGGAACAGGGGACGGTCAATGCCCTTCGAAGCGCGGCGCGCGCTTGTCGACGAACGCCGCCGCGGCGCCTTTGTGGTCGTCAGTCTCGAAGCAGCGGATCATGTGAATCGCCTCGGCGTCCATCACGTCCGACAGCGAAGCACGCAGCCCGACGTTCAGATTGCGCTTGATATAGCCGATCGCGACCGTCGGCAAGGCGGCCAGTTCAGCCGCCCAGGCGCGTGCGGCTTCGGCCAACTGCGCCGCCGGCACGGCACGGTTGACCAGGCCGATTTTCTGCGCTTCGTCACCGCGCAGCACCTCGCCGGTGAAATACATCTCGCGCGCCTTGGCCGCACCCACCAGATGGGTCAGAAAGAAGCTGCCGCCAAAGTCGCCCGACAGGCCGATCTTGGAAAACGCGGTGGTGAGCTTGGCATCGTCCGCGGCGATGCGCATGTCGCAGGCCAGCGCGAGCGACAACCCGGCGCCGGCCGCCGGCCCGGGAATCACCGCCAGCGTCGGCTTGGGCATGTCATGCAGCCAGCGGCTCACGTCCATGCGCGCACGCAGGTCGGTGACCTTCTGGTCGAAGCTCATCGTTGTGGGCGCGCCGGCGGCGCTCTTCGCAAAACCCTTCACGTCGCCGCCCGAGCAGAACGCATTGCCTGCGCCGGTCAGCACCACCAGGCGCACGGCCGGGTCCGTGGCCAGTCGCGGCAGGGCCTCGGCGAGGGCGACCATCATGTCGCGCGTCAACGCATTGCGCGACTGCGGCCGATTCATCGTCAGCGTGGCGATGCCGTTGGCGCTGGTTTCCAGCAGGTCCTGGGTCATGTCGTGCTCCTGGGCGGCTTGTCGTGAAGGCTGCACGCTAGCACAGGGGCGATCGAGCCTGGCGTTGCGGCGTTTGGGGTGGTCAGGCCCAAGGCGCGCTCTCCACGCTGCGCCCCGGAGCCTACCGACCGCGCCATACGTGGCACGTGGCATCATGGGCCATGCTGCGCACCCTTCAGGACTTGTTCGACCGTCTGCTGCCACCCGACCCGACCGCCGAGCCGCAAGCCGCCGAACACGCATTGCAACTCGCCACCGCGGTGATGCTGGTCGAAGTGATGCGCGCCGATGCAAGCTTTCACCCCGGTGAACGCGAGGCCGTGCTGGCGGCGCTGCGCGACAAGTTCGCGCTCGCCGATGACGAAGGGCAATGCCTGGCCGAACTCGCCGAGACCACGGCGCAAGGTGCGACCGACCTGTTCACGTTCACGTCATGCATCAACGAGCGCTTCGAGATGCCGCAGAAGATCCGCATGGTCGAGCACATGTGGCGCGTCGCCTACGCCGACGGCCACCTGAGCGAGCAC
Source organism: Rhizobacter sp. (assembly GCA_031396425.1). Lineage (GTDB taxonomy): Bacteria > Pseudomonadota > Gammaproteobacteria > Burkholderiales > Burkholderiaceae_C > JAEMQF01. The sequence continues at coordinate 5,943 of JANNKS010000041.1, forward strand.
GAACGCCATGTGTTGTGGCGCGTCGCCGACCTGCTGCACGTGCCCCAGGGAGCGTATGTGCACGCCCGGCTGCGGGCGCAGCGGCCTGCGGGCGCGGCGTGATGTCGCCGCGGCGACGAAGCACAGTCGCCCCGGCTCATTGATCGTCGTGGCGGCGAAACGCCGCGATGGCGGGGCCGCCCGGCCTTACTTCGCGGTCAGCTTGAAATCGAATCTGATCGCGAGCCGGTCATCTTCGGCGCGCACCGAATCGATCTGAAATCCGTCCACCGACGCCTGGAACTGCGCCTGGTTGCTCTGCAGCATGTCTTGAACCGCCTTCAATACGTCGAACTCGATCGCCCGCGGCAGTGACGGGAAAAGTCCCGACTCCAGCACCATGCGGACCGCGCCATCATCCACGCCGTCAACGCGCAGATCAACCAGCTTCACCGTGCCGCCCTGCGGCGCCGGACGGCCCGATACCACCGTCCACGACGCGAAGCTGACGCCGACGCACGAGCCAGCCGACTCGACCCCGAGGCGGGCCGTGAGGTGCGAGCGGATCCGGATCCGGCCGCCCTTCAGCTCGACGCCGGGCTTTTCGAGATAGGCATGGCAGACGCCTCGCTGCAGGTCGAAGCGGCCGCGGTTCGTGAACAGCGTCTGGGCGAGCAGCTTGTCGACCGCCGAACGCTCCAGCACGATTTCCGCCGCCGGCGCCGCTGCGGCCGTCGCCAGCAGACCCATGCCAACCCACAGCCGCTGCAATATCCGGTGCATTTGTTCTCCCCCGCCCGGTCGCCGGGCGCGGATCATCTTCACACACGAACGGGGGGTCAGGTCTGCATGGCCTTTTGAAACGCGGGCCACGCTTCCACTCGGTTCACGCAGGCGTGCAGATGCGCCAGGTCGTCGGGCATGCAGCCGTGTCGGCGCGCCATGTAAGTTGCGCGCCCGAGCATGAAGCCGGCGCCGGACACCGCGCCGATGCCACCACCCGCACCGAGGATCTGACAAACGGGTGTGTTCATGTCGCGCTCAATCCTCGGTCAGATGGCCAACCGTACGATCGCCGCTTCGTCCCATTCAATTCCGCTGCCGGG
>JANNKS010000062.1:0-5730 GCA_031396425.1 Rhizobacter sp.
CCGACGAAAGTCGGGATCCATTGCAGCTCGGCGCGCATCCGCAGCGAGTGGATCCCGACTTGCGTCGGGATGACGGCGCGGGAGGTGTCGGACCATGAACACTTCAGGCGCACCCTTCGACCCCCGCTCTGACGGCCAGCCGGTCGAGCCCCCCTCACCGGTGGTCCTCGAACAATCGCGCGCGCCCGAACGCATGGCCGCCGACAAGGTGCGCTGCGAGGCCTGCCCGGTGCTGTGCCAGATCAGCCGCGGAAAGCTCGGCGCCTGCGACCGCTACGGCAACGTGAACGGCAAGCTCGCACGCATGGACAGCGTGCACCTCGTGAAACGCCCGGGCGCCGAACTGGTGGAGTGGCAATCGGCCCAGGGCGGCTGGAACGGCACGCTGCTCGACGACGCGCCGGTGTTCGTGAGCGGCGTGGGCGCCGGCACCACCTACCCCGACTACAAACCCGCACCCTTCATCATCGCGTCGCAGCAACGCGGCGTCGACATGGTGACTGTCGTCACCGAGGGCATCTTCAGCTATTGCAGCTTCAAGGTGAAGATCGACACCGACCGCTACCTCGGCCCCGAACAGGCGACGGTGCGGCACCAGGGCGAAGCCGTTGGCCACGTGACGACGATCGAGTACGGTTCGCAGTTCCTGGCACTCGGTGGTGTGCACCACCTGACCGGTGGCACCAAGCGCGAAGGCAAGGTTGCGTGCGACATGATGATGGCGCTGGGCAACCGGCAGGCCGTCGAGCTGCAGATCGACAGTGGCGCGTCGCTGATGGTTCAGGCCGGCAAGGCGCCCATCGTCAACGGCGTCGAAGAGCAGCGCATGCGCGTGGGCTGCGGGTCGGCGACGATCGGCATCTTCGCGCAGCAGTGGTTCGGTCATGTCGACGAGGTGGTCGTGATCGATGACCACATCACCGGTGTGCTGTCGGAACACCAGGCCGGCAAATGCCTGGACATGCCGCCCACCGGTATCCGGCTGCGCGGCCGCAAGTCCACCCCGGGGCGCTACTTCCAGGTCGCCAACCCCGGCTCGGGCTGGGGCGGCACCGACATCAGCGAGCCCCTTTCGATCATCGAGGCCTGGGACCGCAAACACGCGCGCGCGGGGCTGCGCCTGCTGATGGTGTCGACCACCGGCGAAGACAGCGCCTACTTTGTGCTTGACGATCAAATGGTGCCGCAGCCCGCCGAGATGCCCGCCGCTGTGCGCGCGGTGGTCGAGCGCATCGGCGAAAACTGCGAACCGTCGCTGGCGAGCGTTCTGTACGTCGCGGGCGCGGGCGGCTCGCTGCGCGCCGGCGTCACCGACAACCCGGTGCGCCTGACGCATTCGATCAAGGAACTGCTCGTCAACGTCACCTGCGGCGGCGCGCCGGTGTATGTGTGGCCGGGCGGGGGCATCACCGTGATGGTCGACGTGACGCGCATGCCGGCGAACAGCTTCGGCTATGTGCCCACGCCGGCGATCGTGTCGCCGATCGAGTTCACGATGCGTCTCACCGACTACCGCGCACTCGGCGGCCACATGGACCGCGTGCGGCGGCTCGAAGACCTGCTCGCGCACGGCGACTTCAAGCTCATCGAGCCGGCGGCGGGCAACCCGTGGCCGCTGCGGGGGAACGGCTCATGAACCGTCGTCACGGCGCCTCGGCATGAACGGCGCGCAGCGCCAGCCGCTGCCGGGCGGACGGTGGTTTTTCCAGCACGGGCCCATCGATTGCGTGATCGGCGTGGATGGATCGCCCGATGCCGCGGCGAGCGCGCTCGAATCGGCGTGGCAGCGTTTCCAGCCCTTGCTGGGCGAACTCGCCGGTGAGCTGCCGTTGCTGCGCGCCGATCTTGGTGCTCCAGCCCCTGAATCGGTGGTGGCCCGTGGCGTGGTTGCACAACGCATGGTGAACGCCTGCCGGCCCTATGCTGCCGAAGGCCACTTCATCACCGCGATGGCTGCGGTGGCTGGCAGCGTGGCGCAAGAGCTGATCGGCCACTTCAATCGGCCCGGCATCCGGCGCGCCTATGTGAACAACGGTGGCGACATCGCGCTGCGTCTCGCGCCGGGCGAGGTTTTCGACATCGGCCTGGTGGTCGATCCATCGCTTGCGGCGACAGGTGTGGACGGTCGATTTCGCGTCACGGCCGAATCGGGCGTGCGCGGCGTCGCCACCTCGGGCTGGCGCGGCCGCAGCCTGTCGCTGGGCATCGCCGACAGCGTGACGGTGCTGGCCGCCAGCGCTGCCCAGGCCGACGCGGCGGCGACGATGATCGCCAACGCGGTGAACGTCGATGCGCTTGCGGTCCGGCGTTTGCCGGCGAATCAGGTGCGTGACGACAGCGACCTCGGCGAGCGCCTCGTCACGGTCGGTGTTGGGTACCTGTCGACGCCTCAGGTGGCGCAGGCGCTGTCGGCCGGGCTGGCGCGGGCCGAACACGAACTGGCCAGCGGCCGGGTGCAGGCCTCACTGCTGTGCCTGCAGGGCCAGACGCGTCACTGCACAGGGCCGGCCGTGGCCCGGCAAGCGCCGCGTCGCACAAGCCCGATACTGCAGTCGTCCGTTCCGCTGGCCGGCCCACTGGGCGCGCCCTGCGCGCCGCGCTCGGCTGCACAACGATTCACCTTCCTCGGAGCCTGAACCATGTTCTATCCTGCCAGCAACGGCCTGCCCGAAGTGAACGTCCGCAAGTGGGTGCTCAATGTCGAAGATGCGTGGCACGACGGCGGGGCGCGCGCCGTGCAGCCGCACAAGCGCGGCAGCATCGCGGCGGTGCTGCACAACCCCTACGCCGGCCGTTATGTCGAAGACATCCAGCCGATGATGGAAGCGCTCAAGCCGCTCGGCCGCGCGATGGCGCAGCGCCTGATCGAAACGCTCGGCGGACCGGCGGCGATTCAGGCGTATGGCAAGGGCGCGATGATCGGCCTGAACGGCGAACTCGAACACGGCGCGCTGTGGCACCTGCCCGGCGGCTACGGCATGCGCGACTTGCTCGACGGCTCGCACGCGATCGTGCCGTCGACCACCAAGGTGGGCTCGGCCGGCGCCTGCATCGACATTCCGATCCACCACCGCGTGGCGGCCTATGTGCGCAGCCATTTCGACTCGGTGGAGGTGCGCGTGGCCGATGCGCCGCGCGCCGACGAAATGCTGTTGGTGCTGGCGATGACGACCGGCCCGCGGCTGCACGAGCGCGTCGGCGGGTTTCGGGCCGACCAGATTTCCAAGCTCGACGGGCAGCGCTGAGACGGGTCGCACCGCGCAGCGCCTTCATTCACCAAGGCAAAGGAGCCACCATGAACCACGCACCCCATCCCGCCACCCGCAGAAGCCTGCTCGGCGCTGCCGGCTCGCTGTTCGTTCTGACGCTCGCCGGCGCACCGCTGCGCGCCGGCGCGGCGATGAAACCCGGCGCGAAGAGTGCGCTGATCGTCGTCGACGTGCAGAACTGCTTCGTCACCGGCGGCACGCTGCCGGTGAAAGACGGCGAACAAGTCGTGCCGGTGATCAACAGAATAGCCGCCGCGTTCGACAACGTCGTCGTCACGCAGGACTGGCACACCGCAGGCCACGCGTCGTTCGCGTCCACCCATGCCGGCAAGAAGCCGTTCGAGACGACCAGGCTGCGCTACGGCACCCAGGTGCTGTGGCCCGACCACTGCGTGCAGGGCTCGGCCGACGCGGCGCTGCACAAAGACCTGGCGCTGCCGACCGCCCAACTCGTGATCCGCAAGGGCTTCCGCAAGGACACCGACAGCTATTCGGCGTTCGTCGAGGCCGACGGCAAGACCACGACCGGCCTGGCCGGCTACCTGAAGGCGCGCGGCATCAGCGAGGTTTTCGTGTGCGGGCTGGCGACCGATTTCTGTGTCGCGTGGACGGCGCTCGACGCACGCAAGGCCGGCTTCAAGGCTTCAGTGATTGAAGATGCGTGCCGCGGCATCGACCTGAACGGTTCGCTGAAGGCCGCCTGGGCCACCATGGCCAAGGCCGGCGTGAAGCGCATCCAGTCGTCCGACATCGCGGCCTGAACGTTGATTCAGCCCCCCCCTTCTGTTCCCCACCGGAGTTCATCGCATGTTCAAACCCCTGTTCGCGGCTGCAGCCGTCGCCCTGGTCAGCGTCAGCGCACATGCGCAAGACGTCATCAAGATCGGCGAGATCAACAGCTACAAGGCGCAGCCCGCGTTCCTCGAGCCCTACAAGAAAGGCTGGGAACTGGCGCTCGAGGAGGTGAACGCCGCAGGCGGCGTGCTCGGCAGACGCCTCCAGGTGATCTCGCGCGACGACAACGCCACGCCGGGCGACGCGGTTCGCGTGGCCGAAGAACTGGTGTCGCGCGAAGGCGTGGCGCTGATCACCGGCACCTTTCTGTCGAACATCGGCCTGGCGGTGACCGATTTCGCCAAGCAGCGCAAGGTGTTCTTCCTTGCCGCCGAGCCGCTCACCGACAAGATCACCTGGGCGAACGGCAACCGCTATACCTATCGGCTGCGGCCTTCCACCTATATGCAGGTGGCGATGTTGGTGCCCGAGGCCGCCAAGCTGAGGAAGAAGCGCTGGGCGATCGTCTACCCGAACTATGAATACGGCCAGTCGGCCGCGGCGACGTTCAAGACGATGCTGAAGAAACTGCAGCCCGACGTCGAGTTCGTCGCCGAACAGGCCACACCGCTCGGACGGGTGGACGCCGGCGCGGTGACGCAGGCGCTGGCCGATGCCAAGCCCGACGCGATCTTCAACGTGCTGTTCGGCGCGGACTTGTCAAAGTTCGTTCGCGAAGGCAATACGCGCGAACTCTTCAAGGGCCGCGAAGTCGTGAGCCTGCTGACGGGCGAGCCCGAGTACCTCGAGCCGCTGAAGGAAGAGGCCCCGGTGGGCTGGATCGTGACCGGCTACCCGTACTACGGCATCCCGACCGAGGAGCACAAGAAGTTCTTCCTCGCCTACTTCCGCAAGTACAACGAGTACCCCAAGCTCGGCTCGGTGGTCGGGTACGCGACGATCTGGTCGATTGCCGAAGGGATCCGCAAGGCCAAGTCGGTTGAGACCGAGAAGCTGATCGCCGCGTTCAAGGGGCTGTCGCTGATGACGCCGATGGGCAAGATTACGTACCGCGCAGTCGACAACCAGAGCACGATGGGCGCCTACCTCGGGCGCACCAAGCTCGAGGGCACGAAGGGCGTGATGACGGACTATGTGTACGTCGATGGGGCGAAGGTGTTGCCCAGTGATGAGGAGACTCGCAAGTTGCGGCCGGCGGATTGAGGGGCGCCAGGGCTGCAAGTTCCGGTTTCGCTTGCAGCACCGCGCCGGGATTCCGGCCCGGCGGCCGGGTAACTTTGGTGCCCGCATAACTTCGCTTCGCGAAGTGAGCGGGCCCCCGCTGCGCGAACTTCTGTCTTGCCAGAAGAAAGTCACCAAAGAAGAGGCGCTGAAAACACATTTGGGCAAACAACTGCATAGAGGGTTCGGTTGGTGAAGTGCGGTTCAGCTTGAACCAGGCTTGCGTCAAAGACCTCTGTGAAGACAGAAACAACACAGAGGTGCTGATTCTTGGTCCTCGCGGTCTCAACGACCGAACCCTGCAGCCAAGTGCTCCGCTCAGATGTGTTGAGGCTCTTTTCTTTGGTTACTTTCTTTTGAGCCAGCAAAAGAAAGTGACTCGGCAGGCCGGGCCGAGACCCGGCGCGGTGCGGCACGACAAACCTGACCTCCAAAGAAGAACGGT
>JANNKS010000079.1:0-8321 GCA_031396425.1 Rhizobacter sp.
GCGGCGTATTGCCCTCGGCCGCCACGTCGACCCGGATGAAGAACCAGAACCAATAGCCGCCGGCCAGAAGCACCAGCCCGCCGAGCCACCAGAGCTGCGGCCACGGCGGCGCCGCCGCGCTGGTCGGGTAGCCGAACACCAGCACCGCGGTGCTGATGACGTAAAGCACGAAGCCGTACATCGTGAGCAGGTGGGCAATGCGCCGCCGCGGGTTGCAGAACTCGCCCGACGTGAGCACATCCACCACGGCAGTCTGGACCGCGATCGAGCCGACGTTGACCGGCGTGCCTTTTCCTCTTGTCTTGCGCCAGTTGGCGAAGAAGTACTTGGCGCTGCCCTTGTGGGCAATGTCGAACAGCACGCCGGCGATCACCGCCAGCACCATCAGCACGACGTAGGTCTGCATGGCACTCGGGGGCAATACGCCGTTCAACGCAGCAAACGGGTTCTGGGCGAACATGGGGGCGGGTCTCCTCGAAACGTTTCTTGATTTACGGCCCGGCGGCCGGCACCGGGGTGGAACTGTCGTTGGGCTTCTGAACCTGATCGCGCGGCGGACGGCCAAGCTCCTGCACCTCGAAGCTCATGGCCGCCAGGTCGCCCAACACCCAGGTCGACGGCGCTGCCAGGCCGGCCACCGTGCCAGGATTGACGAGCCAGGTCGACTGGCCGTCCACGTTGGGAACCTGGCGCACCTCGGCCCGGTGCGAGTGGCCGCAGCACACCAGGTCCCAATGGCCAGTGCAGGCCATGGCATAGCCGTAGTCGTCGTAATGCACCATGAAGACCCGCTTGCCGGCGAGCTCGATGCGCCCGTCCGCGCCGTGGTATCGCAGCTGCCCGTTGCTCTCGGCAACCCACCGGTGCAGCGACTGCGGGTCGCCGATGTTGTTGCCGTGGATGATGTGCACCGGCAATCCCAAAGCCAGCGCTGGCCGCAGCGTTTGCGTGCCGATCAGGTCGCCGCAATGAATCACCACCTCCGCCCCCCGCGCCTTGGCTTCGCGCACCGCCTGGGCCAGCGGCTCGGCGCGGTCGTGGCTGTCGGAGACGATGCAGACTTTCATGCGCTCATCTCGACGATGCGATGCCCGCCGGCCGCGCATCCAGCTCGGCGTAGTAGGCGCGCAGGATCTCCACCACCTCCGGCCGGCTGAATTCGGGCGGGATCCGGGCGCCTTCGGAGAGCGACTTGCGAAACTGCGTGCCGCTGATCTGGAGCCGATCGGCGTCGTCGTGCGGGCAGGTGCGCCCGGAGGCCATGCCGCCGCACTTGTTGCACCAGAATGCCACGTCGATCTTCAGTGCCTGCGTCTGCAGCGCGTCGGGCGGAATTTCGTCGAAGATCTGGTGCGCCTCGAAGGGACCGTAGTAACTGCCCACGCCGGCATGGTCACGACCGACGATCAGGTGCGAACAGCCGTAGTTCTGGCGGAACAGCGCGTGCAACAGCGCCTCGCGCGGGCCGGCGTAGCGCATGTCCAGCGGGTAGCCGGCCTGCACGATGGTCGAGGGCACGAAGTAGTTCCTGGCCAATGCAGCGATGGCGCGCGTGCGCACCTCGGCCGGGATGTCGCCGGGCTTGAGTGCACCGAGCAGTGAATGCACCAGCACACCATCGCACACCTCGATCGCCACCTTGGCCAGGTACTCGTGCGAACGGTGCATGGGGTTGCGCGTCTGGAATGCGGCGATGCGTGACCAGCCCAGCGAGCGGAACAGCGTTCGCGTCTGTGCCGGCGTCATGTAGAGGTCGCCGTACTTCGCCGGAAAACCGCCCTGCGACAGCACTTTGATCGGGCCCGCCAGGTTGACTGGCGGCTGGTCCATCACCATCTTGACGCCAGGGTGCGCGACATCGGTCGTCCTGAAGATGCGCACGCATTCGTGCGCCTTGTCGATGCCGTACTTTTCGGTGACGCGCAGCGTGGCCAGGCAGTGGCCGTCGTCGGGGTCGGTGAGCGCCACCTCCTGTCCGATGGCGATGTCCCCGGCTGTGGCAACATCGGTCGACAGCGTGATCGGAATCGGCCAGAACAGACCATTGGCGAGGTGCATGCGGTCGCAGGCGCCGCGCCAGTCGGCCTCGCCCATGAAGCCGGCCAGCGGCGTGAAGCCGCCGATGCCCAGCATCAGGATGTCACCGCGCTCGCGCGAACTCACCTGAACCTTGCGCAGCGTTGCGGCACGGCGGGTTTCGTCGGCGAGTTCCGCACCCTCCAACAAGAGCGGATTCAACGCCCCGCTGCCGTGCGGCTTGACGAGCTCCCTCATCCACATGCTCCGCGTGAAGCGGCTGCACCAGCGGGCTGCGGAATCGCAGAGCGCTGTGGCAACGCGCTAGGGATAGTAAGCATCGACATTCAAAAGAAAAACCGGACAATTTCGCTCATCGTGACTGGAAAAACAGATCACTCCTCGAGCTTGGCGCTTCCGCCCCGGGTGCGCGTCAGCTTGCGCCAGCTCGAGGTCTTCGTGGCCACTGCCCGAGGTGGGTCGACCCGCATGGGGGCGGCGCGCGTGGCGCGCTCGCAATCGGCGGCGAGCGCCGCGATCGCCGAGCTCGAAGCCACGCTGGGCGTGGCGCTGTTCGACCGGGTGCGCAAGCGGCTGCTGATCAACGAGAACGGCCGCGCGCTGCTGCCCAAGGCCGCCTCGTTGCTGGACCATGCCGCCGACCTGGAGCACCTGTTCAGCGGCGAACATGGAGCTCCATTGCGTGTGGCCGCCAGTCTCACGATCGGCGAGGTGTTGCTGCCCGACCTGGTGGTGCGCTGGAAGCAGTCGCATCCGACCAGTCCGGTCCACATCGCGGTGGCCAATTCCAGTGAAGTCATCAGGGCGGTTGCCGGGTTCGATGTCGATATCGGTTTCATCGAAGGGCCGCAGACGCATCCCGACCTGTCGGTGCAGCCTTGGCTCACCGACGAGATGGTGGTGCTTGCCGCACCGGGCCACGCGCTGGCGGGGGTGACGCGCATCGGCGCCGAAGCCTTGCGCGCCCAGCCCTGGGCCCTGCGCGAGCCGGGCTCCGGCACTCGCGAGGCCAGTGACCGGTGGCTGCTGGAGCACCTGGGCTCGATCGAGATCGCGTTCGAGCTGGGCAGCACCGAGACGCTCAAGCGCGTGGTCGCCACCGGTGCCGCGCTGGGTTGCGTTTCGCGCCACGCCGTGGCCGCAGCGCTGACCGATGGCACGCTGGTGGAGCTGAGCACCGGGCTGCCGCCGTTGGCGCGTCGACTGGCCATCGTGGTGCACAAGGACAAGCAGCTCGGGCGCGGCGCGAGCGACTTCCTGCGCCACTGCAATATGGCGCCAGCGAATGTCAATATGAAAAACCAATCCGAGCGCACGCTGGACTGGCCGGGATAATGCGGCCACGGAGATAAACATGGACCATCTGCAACCCAAACAAGCTTTCGAGACCCTGCAGGGCAATCCGAACGCGCTGTTGATCGATTGCCGCACGGAGATCGAGTTCTTCTACGTCGGCCACCCCGTCGATGCGATCAACATCGAATGGAACACGGCGCCTGACTTCGAGGTCAACCCCCACTTTGCCGACGAAGTGCTGCGCATGGCGGGCCGCAAGGACCGGCCGATCATCCTGCTGTGCCGCAGCGGAAAGCGCTCGGTGGACGCCGGGGCCGAGCTCGAGCGCCATGGCTTCACCCACGTGAGCAATGTCCTCGAAGGCTTCGAGGGCGAGCTGGATCCGGATCACCATCGCGGTTTGCTCGGCGGCTGGCGCAAGCACGGCTTGCCGTGGCGGCAGGTCTGACACAGCCATAGGCGCAAGTCCCGATCAGCGGTGCCGCAGGCGCGCTGCGTGCGGTGACCGGGCCAGGGCTATTTCAGCAGGTCCACCGGTTTGCCCGCGGCCCGCAGCCGCTCGGTCTTGGCGCGGATGAAGCGCTGGAACTCCGGCTCGCGACGGTAAGCATCGCTCGCCACGTACTCGAGCGAGGTCGCCAGGTGGAACGGCCGCACGTGACCGTCGATACGGAACACCTCTTGCGCCGCAGCATCGAAGAAGACCCAGGTCGGCGTGTAGAACACATTGAGTTCGCGTGCCCAGGCTGCGGCGCTGCGCTTCTCGCCCGACGGCGTCGTCAGCACACCGGCGTCGTTCAACGCGAAGCGGGCGATATCGAACTTCGGCAGTTGCGCGCGCACTTCGGCGCGCTGCAGGCCCTGTTGATGCATCTCGTCGCAAGGCTGGCAAGACCGGCTCTCGAATATCACGGCGAGTGGCCGGCTGCCTTTGCGGCGCGCCAGGTCGAACGGTGGCTTCATGAAATAGGGCTGGGGGTTCAGCGACGGCCGCGCCGTATCGGCGGGCAGGCTGGCCAGATGCTCGGTCAGCGACAGGCGGCTTTCCATGCTGCCGGCCACGAAGTCGAGTACCGCGCTCAAACGATGCGGTGGGTGGTAGCCGTTGAGGCGCGTCACGACGCGGCCATCGCCGTCAATGAACAGCAGTGAGGGCGTGAACTGCACCTTCAGCAGGCGCGCGAAGTCTTTCTCGCTCATGCGCCGGCCGTCGACCCAGGTCACCTCGCGGTCGCCGAAAAGGTTCAGCGCGATCGCCACGAAGTGCTTGCGCGTTTTCTCGACGATCGCCTTCTGGCTGAAGTTGTTCGTCATCAGTTCGCGGCAGTAGGGGCACCCGTCCTGGCCGAAATACAGCATCAGGCGCTTGCCGTCCCGCGCCGCTGCCGCCGCATCATCCCGGATGTCCAGGAAGCTCTCGGTGAACCACGGCGGGATGTCGATGGCATGCGGCGAAGCGTCCTGCGCCCTCGCCGTCAGGGCCAGGCACAGCGCGATGCCAAGGCACAACTGGCCTATGGTGCGACGGATGGGCCCTGCTGCCATGGGTTCATTATTCTCCGTTTGCGCCCGGTGCCGGCCAGGGGGGTTACCCGTTGAGCAACCTTGATGCCGATCAACTGACCACGTTCAACGCTGAGAGATTCTCGCAGGGCAGGGTTGCTCGCACGATCCCCACTCCTGCGATACGGCGGGTAAGGTCGAATGGCGGGAATGCCCCGGACAGGTTCAGAATCCCGCCTTGATCGACAACAAAGCCGCCCGTTCGCGGGCCAAACTGAATGCGCGCTGAACGGCCTGATGCCCCGTCGAACCCGCTGCCGGCGAGTGGGCCGCCTGCGGCGGACGCAGGCATCCTGGCCGCAATCACGGCCGGGTTGAGCACGGGCAACGACATGGACGCGCTTCTGCAGCGCTTTCTCGTCCCCATCATGCAGATGGCGGGCGCAAGGGCCGGTGCCGTGCGGGTGCTGTCGCCCGAGGGCGACCGGCTGCAGATGATCAGCGAAGTGGGCCTGCCCGAACACGTGGCGTGTGCCGAGCGCGCGGTCGACCGGGCATGCGGCACCTGCGGTTCGGCGTTTGCGCGCGACACCATCGTCTGGACCAGCGATTTGAGCCATTGCGCGCGCCACAGTGACGACCCCTTTTTCGGCGAAGGTTGCCAACGCCTGCTCGCGGTTCCCATGACGCACCGCGGCCAGGTGCTGGGCCTGTACAACCTGTTCTTTGCGGCCGAGGCTGTGCTTGCCGAAGAAACGGTCGTGCTGTTCAAGACCGTCGGCGAACTGCTGGGCCTGGCCTTGCACAATGCGCGGCTGGAACGCGCGAACCTGCAGGCGGCGCTGGTCAGCGAGCGACAGGCAATGGCGGCCGAGGTGCACGACTCGATTGCCCAGACGCTGGCCTTCGTCAAGATGCGCATGCCGCTGCTGCAGGGTGCAATTTCTGCGCACGAAGAATCCAAAGCGCTGCAGTATTGCGCCGATGTGCGCTCGGCGGTCAGCAGCGCACACACGAACCTGCGCGCCATCATTGGCCAGTTCCGTGCGCCGATGGATCCGCTGGGCCTCAAGCATGCTCTGCGCGCGAGTATCCTGTCGTTCCAGCAACTGGCGCAGATCGATCTGAGGTTCGAAGACAGCGCGCCCGGATTGCAGTTGTCAGCCGGCCAGGAGTCGCAGGTGTTTTGCATCGTGCAGGAAGCGCTCGCCAACATCGCCAAACATGCGGGCGCTCAGCACGCCTGGCTGAAGATCGAGCAACACCCGGATCGGATCGACATCGTCGTGGAAGACGACGGCACGGGCCTTCCGGCGACGCCGCAGAACTCGACGCCGTCGCATTTCGGCATCGACATCATGCGTCAGCGTGCGCAGCGGTTGGGCGGCAGCATCGAGATCGGCGCGCGCGAAGGCGGCGGCACGCGCATCCGCCTGTTCTTCCCGGCCGCCGCTGCGGCGGGCGCGGCGCCATGAATGCCGGCCCCTTGCGTGTCGTGCTGGTCGACGACCATGCCCTGTGCCGCAACGGCCTGACCGACCTGCTGCACCATCGCGGCAACATCACCGTCGTGGCCGCGCTGGGCGACCCCGAACAGGTGGCTGGCGTGCTGCGCGAGCACCGACCCGACCTGCTGGTGCTCGACTTGCGCATGCCCACGACCGATGGGCTGACGCTGCTGCGCCGGTTGCGCGCCGAAGGATGCGACACGCCCGCGCTGATCCTCACGATGAGCGACGCCGAGGCCGACCTGGCGGCCGCGTTGCGCGCCGGAGTGCGCGGCTACCTGCTGAAGGACATGGAACCCGAGGATGTGATCGCGGCGATCGAGCGCGCGGCGCGCGGTGAGCTCACCGTGGCGCCGGCAATGACGCTCAAGCTGGCGCAGATGCTGCAGCTCGGCGCCAAAGGCAGCGAGCGCAAGGACCTGCTGGGCTCGCTGACCGAACGCGAACGCCAGATCCTCGACCACCTTGCCCGTGGCGAAAGCAACAAGGCGATCGCCCGCACGCTCGACATCAGCCACGACACCGTGAAACTGCACGTGCGGCACATCCTGGCCAAATTGAACCTCAGCTCCCGGGTCGAGGCGGCGATCTTCGCGGTGGAAGCGCGCGCTTCAGGCGAGCGCTGAGAGACCGCGGATTGCTCCGCGGCTTCGCTGCCGTGCAGGCCAGGAACGCGTTTCCAGGCAGACGCGCTGGCCGGCAAACCTGCGTCAACCGCAGCGTCGCATCCGCGTCCGCAATCGTGGCGCCTGTCTCGACCTCACGGCTTCAAGCCGATGCAAGGGTCGCGGCGTGGTTGCGCCAGCGCCTTGCCGCCTCTTTCCTTCGCGCGTGCCGCCATCTGCTCGCGATGCTGTTCCATGGCGGCCTTGCATTCGTCAAAGGTCTTCGTCGAACGCATGCGTTCTCGATGCTCGTTGCGCTCTGCCTGCGTCATCAGCGACCAACCGGGCGTGGCGTCCGCACCCGTGCGAGCGCCAGGCCCGCGCCCGCCCCGCATGCCCGGCCCCATGCCCATGCCCGGGGCGCTGGCGCCTGGGCCTGCGCCCTGCATCCGGGGTCCGGTTCCCATGCCGGCACCCGGCCCGCCCTGGGCCAGCGCAATTCCGCAAACGAGCGCCGCGACGGACGCCACTGCCATCAAACGAATCGTCTTCATATCGATCACCCTGCGTTGTCAACGAGGCGTGAAATTACCTGTTCGGACCTGTGGGCGTGTTGCGAGACATCAATCGTGCGAAGGGTTGTTCTACGCTGCCCAAGGCGGGAAGCTTGGTTCGCACCTCGTCGCGCCATCGCACAGCCTTTCCCCGCCTCGAGAAACCCGATGACCTCTGCCCAGGCCACGTTGCCTCTGATCGATACCGAGCTCGATGGCTTGACCGACCTGGCGGGGCTTGCCGGCCACGACCGCATCGACCTTGGCCGCGCAGCGGCCCAGCGGGCGCGCCCGCTGCGCCGGCCGGATTGATCGCGGCCTGCCTGGGCGACCGGCCCACGGATCTTCACGCCGGCTGAAGGTGCCCGGCGCGCGCGACCAGGATCTCCCCCGTGTTCAGCGGAATCCAGTTTTCGGCGCTCAGGGGAACGCTGGCGATCAGCACCACGTCCTGTGCGGCGCCGTGCGACTCGATGCGCAGTCCGGCGGCGGAAAGTTCGCCGCCCGCTGCGCAGTGACGGGAGAGCCGCCACAACCCCGGCGGCCGAATCGTTCCATCGACCTGATGGCGCCGATCGGCGTGCGCGAAAAGCGCGTCGCCGTCGCAGTACAGGAAGTTTGCCGGCCCGAGGCCGCGCAGTTCGGCGGCGAAAGTTTCGAGCACGCGCAAACGCGCTTCAACGGTCGGCGGCCCATCGGCAAGCCACAGCCCGCGCAGGCGTTCAAGCAGCGCGCAAAACGCCTGCTCGGAATCGGTTTCACCGACGGGCCGGTACGCGCCGGCCCGCAGGCGCGCGTCCCGCTCGATGTCTGCCAGG
>JANNKS010000098.1:0-2181 GCA_031396425.1 Rhizobacter sp.
TTGATCGCGAACGTCATGCTCTTGTGTGGGTCAAAACAGCAGAGTCATCAGCACCAGGTGGATGGCATCTATACTCAATCATCGATCTCCGCCCAGGCAACGGAGATCTGGAACCCGTGCCTCACCTGCATCGAGCCTCACCGACTGGCCCGCGCGGACAGCCAGGTCCAGCGATCCGCCAGGTGCGACCGGCGTGTCACTGACAAACTGCCCAGCCACGGTGACGCCGATGTTGAAGTTGCCCGACGAGTCGGCGTATCCACCGCCTCCGCATGCACTCAACACGACTGCTGCAGCGATGGACGCGACCGCGACGCCGAGTCGATGACTCCGCAGCCGCAGCCTTGAATACATCGTGCGGGGGTCAGAAGTTCCGTCGGGATTTGCGAACATGGGATGCCTGTTTCAGTGGGTACCAACGTTTGACCATAACTCGTCGAACGCGCCTGGAATGAGGGCTTCTTGCGAGCCAACTCCTGCGGAGGTGTGACCCTGGCGTGGTCGGCTTGAGCTGTCGCCAATCAACGCCGGCGAGAGAGCGTCCGATGACGCCAGTGGCGCCGTCTTTACACTGCGACACACGTGTGTACGGGCCGACTGTCACCACCAGGTCGCCGCACAATGGTCGACTCTGGTCACCTCACGGAGGGAGCCGATGCCTGCCGCCTCAGCACACCGCCTCACATCGAACGTCATCGAGACCGAAGCGCAGTTGCGTGAACTCATCGGTGCGCCCGCCGAGTTGACCTGCGCCAAGATCAGCAATCGGCTGAACCCGATGACGCGCCTGTTCATCGAGCGCTCGCCATTCGCGTGCGTGGCCACGAGCGACTCTGCGGGGAACTGCGACCTGAGCCCGCGTGGGGACCCTGCAGGATTCGTGCGCATCCTCGACGACCGCACCCTGCTCATTCCCGAGCGACCGGGCAACCGGCTGGCAGATTCGCTGCGAAACATTCTCGCGAACCCGCACATCGGCTTGCTTTTCATCGTGCCCGGCGTCGACGACACGTTTCGTGTGAACGGCCGCGCAACGATCACCACCGATGCGGCCTTGCTTGCGCCTTGCGCCGTTGAAGGCAAGCTGCCCTTGCTCGGCATTCTGGTGGATATCGATGCGGCCTACACGCAGTGCTCGAAGGCTTTTGCGCGTTCGCATTTCTGGGACCCGCAGCGTTTCATCGACCCTGGCACGATGCCCACGGGCGGGCAGGTGCACCGGGCCATCCAGGGTGAGCAGTTCGATGCAGCGTTGTACGACCAGGAGCGTGCGGAGCGATACCGCCGCCGTGTCGGCTTTTATTGAGCCAGGCCCGGGCTCCCGTGCCTGCCGGCTCGACCCGACACCGCGCTGCCCTGAATTCACCGCTCAGGGTTAGACTGGTTCGAGACTCCATTCGACCGGGCTTTTCGCCCACTGAACTGGGCGCGCGGCCGGTGTCGAGTCAACTGCAGAGAGATCCCATGAACAGGCGAGACATGGTAATCATGCTTGCGGCACTGGGTGTCGCTGCGCATTCGGCGCGGGCGCAACAGGGGCAGAGGGTTCCCGTGATCGGGTTCCTGCATCCCGGGTTTGCGGGAATTGCAGGGACCAACCCTGCTGCAGCGGCACTTGGAAGAAGCCTGCAGCGCATCGGTTTCATCGACGGTCAGACGATCAAGATCGAGTACCGCTGGGGCGAGGGAAAACCGGAGAGCCTTGCCGGCCTTGCTGCAGAACTTGTTCGTCTCAAGGTCGACGCCGTCATCGCGCTTGGACGGGGCTCGATTCTGGCGGCGAAGACGGCCACCAGCACGGTTCCCATCGTCGGGGTCGATCTCGAAACCGACCCGGTCGCCAGCGGGTTCGTCGCCAGTCTTGCCCGGCCGAACGGAAACATCACCGGGCTGTTCCTGGATCAGGCAGACATGGCGGGCAAATGGCTGCAGCTGATGCGCGAGGTGTTGCCCGCTGCGCAGCGCTTCGCCGTGTTGTGGGATGTGAACACGGGTCCGTACCAGAGGAACGCGATCGTGGCGGTGGCCAAGGCAATGTCGATCGACCTGCGGATCCTGGAGTTCCGGGACCTGGCCGGGCTCGAAAGCGTCCTGACCTTGGGCATGAAGGACAAGCCGCAGGCGATCGTGCAATTGGGTTCGCCGCTGTTCAGCCAGTTCGGCAGTCGCATTGCAGAGTTC
>JANNKS010000149.1:0-4663 GCA_031396425.1 Rhizobacter sp.
CATCGCAGCAGGCTAGCAGGGAACGGCAGCTATTTCGTGAGACCCGGCAACCAGAGCGAGATCGCCGGGATGTAGGTCACCAGCAGCAGCGCAAAGCACATCGCGCCGTAGAACGGCCACAGCTCCTTCGACACTTCTTCCATCGTCACCTTGCCTATCGCGCAGCCGACGAACAGCGTGGGACCGACCGGCGGCGTGATCAGCCCGATGCCCAGATTGAGGATCATGATCATGCCGAAATGCACCGGGTCGATGCCGAGCTTGAGGATTACCGGCATGAATATCGGCGTACAGATCAGCAGCATGGGCGCCAGGTCCATGAACGTGCCCAGCAGCAGCAGCAGGATGTTGACCAGCAGCAGGAAAACGTGCTTGTTGTCCGAGATCGACAGAAAGAACGCCGTCACCTTGGCCGGGATCTGCATGATCGTCATCATGTAGCCGAACGCGACCGAGAAGCCGATCAGCATCATCACCATCGCCACCGTCTTCACGACGCGATGCACCAGGTGCGGCAGGTCGCGCCAGCGGTAGTCGCGGTAGACCAGGAAGGTCACCAGGAACGCGTACACGCACGCCACCGCGGCTGATTCGGTGGGCGTGAACACGCCCGACAGAATGCCGCCCATGATGATGAACACGGTGACCAGGCCCCACAGGGCGTCGATCGCGATTTTCGGAACGTCCTTCAGCGCGACCGGGTCGCCCTTCGGATAGCCGCGCTTGTGCGAAGTCCACAACACGAGCCCGATCAGGCACAGACCGAACAGCAAGCCCGGCAGGATGCCGGCGAGAAACAGGTGCGCCACCGACACCGTTCCGCCCGCCGCTAGCGCATAGATGACGGCGTTGTGCGACGGTGGAATCAACAACGCCTGCACCGAGCCGCAGATCGTCACGTTGGTCGCGAACACGCGCGGAAAACCGGCCTTGACCATCTGCGGAATCATCACCGAGCCGATCGCCGAGGTGTCGGCCACCGACGAGCCGGAGATGCAGCCGAACAACGTCGAGGCCAAGACGTTGACCAGAGCCAGGCCGCCGCGGATGAAGCCGACGAACACGCGTGCCAGGTTGATCAGCCGCGCCGCCATGCCGCCTTCGGCCATGATGGCGCCGGCCAGCACGAAGAAGGGGATGGCCAGCAGCGCGAAATCATCGGTGCCGTCGGAGATTTTCAGCATCACGGCTTCGAGCGGAATGTCGACCCACCACGCCGCGCAGATCGCCGCCAGGCCCAGCGCATAGGCCACCGGCAGCCCGAGGGCGCACAGCAGCGCGAACGACCCCAGCAGAATCAGGAAGTCCATGACCTACTCCAGTTCCGCCGCCGCGTCGCTGTACATCACCGAGGTCTTCGGTGGGTCGCCGACCCAGACGCGTTCGATCAGGAACAGCAAGGTCAGCACGCCGGCGAGCGGAATCGGTGCGTACACCAGGCCCACGCGCAGGTCCGGAAACTCGGCCATCGACTGGTTCCAGGTGATGCGGCACAACTGCGCGCCGTAAACCACCATGAACACCGACAGCGCCAGCATGCAGGCGTTGACGCCCCACACCATCAGGCGCCTTTGCGCCGGGTTGACCGCATTGACGAGGGCCTCGACCGCCATGTGCACATTGGCGCGATAGATCGCCGCGCCGCCGACGAATGAGAACATCACCATCATCACCACCGACGCGGGCTCGGGCCACGACTGCGGGCTGTTCATCGCATAGCGCATGAACACGCCGAACGGAATGATGAGCGTGATCACCACCAGCGCGGTGCCCGAGACGATGACACAGGCCAGGTACAGCCGCTCCATCGCCTGCGCGAATCGTTGCTTACCGTTCATGCCGGGCACTCCAGCGCAGGCGACGCCACTCGCAACCGAAGCCCGTTGCCGGGCTGGTGTGCGCGCGAACCCGCCAGCGCCTGTTTACTTGGTATCTTCGATGCGCTTGAGCAGCGCGGCGTACTTTGACCCGTACTTGTCGCGAATCGGCTGCGTGGCCTTGTAGAACGCAGGCTTGTCTGCGGGCACGAACTGCACGCCGGCGGCTTTCAGCTTGGTTTCGGCTTCGCCGGTGTACTCGTCCCAAAGCTTGCGCTGCTCCAGTTGGGCTTCCGCGGAGAGCTTCTTCACCAGCGCCTGGTCTTCCTTGGACAAGGTTTCCCAGGTGCGTTTGGAGAACACGAAGATCTCGGGAATGATCAGGTGCCCGGTCATGCTCATCACCTTGCTCACGGTGTAGTGGTTTTGCGCCAGCAAGGTCGGCGGATTGTTCTCGGCGCCGTCGACCACGCCGGACTGAAGTGCGGAGTAAAGCTCGTTGAAGCCCATCGCCACGCCGTTGCCGCCCATTGCGTTCATGGTTTCCACGAACATCGGGTTGCCCATCATGCGGATCTTCATGCCTTTCAGGTCGGCCGGCACGGTGACGGCCTTCTTGGCATAGACGTTGCGCGTGCCCGCATCCATCCAGCCCAGAGCGATCAGGCGCGAGCCCGGCCCGTTGGACATGCGCTCCAGCAGTTCCTGGCCGATCGGGCCGTCGATCACCTGGCGCATGTGCGCCTCGTCGCGGAACACGAACGGCAGATTGAAGACATTCAGGTCATCGACCACCGGGCCCATCGCACCGACCGAAATGCGCGCGATCTGCAACGCGCCGATCTGCGCCTGCTCGATCATCTCCTTCTCACCGCCGAGCTGCATCGACGGGAACATCTGGATCGAGATGCGGCCATTCGTGCCCGCCTCGAGCTTCTTGCCCATGCGCTGAATCGCCTCGACCGTCGGGTAGCCGAGCGGGTGCACGTCGGACGCTTTCCACACGGTTTTCTGCTGCGCCAGAGCTCCTCCCAAAGCGCTGCCGGCCAGTGCGCCGACGCCAGCGGCGCGGATCACATCACGTCGTTTCATCGTCTGTCTCCTCGGGTGAATGCCGGTGCGAACCCGGCCGGGTGCAAGCTTGGCCGATTGAAGAGCATCGCGCTCGATCTGTCTTCAGGGTTTACCGCAGCCCGCCGTCGATGACCGGTCGCGGGGCGTGGCGCGACTTCGGGCCATTTCAGTCGCCCTGAGCCCCGCCAGCTAGCGTCGCGTCGACAACCAGATGCCCGGCAGTATCAGCATGGCGCCGACGGCGTGGAAGGCCTCGATGCGTTCGCCCAGCACCAGCCAGGCGATCACCGCGCTGTAAAGTGGCCCGAGGTAAAGCACCATGCCGACGCGGGCTGCGCCCAACACGCGCTGCATCGTCGAGTAGGCGCCGTACGCACCGGCGCCAGGCAACAGCGCGGCCAGCAGCACCAGGCCGAGACTTTTCCACGACAGCTCCGATGGCAGCCAGAACACCGCTTCCAGCAGCGTGAACGGAATCAGCACCAGCACACCCGCGCCGGCCACCAGCGTGAGCCGCGCCAGCGGGCCGAAGGCGGACGGCCAAGCGCGCAGCAACACCGAATACGCGGCCCAGCACAGCACCGCGACAGCGACCCACACATCGCCCGGATTGATGCGCACCTGCGCAAATGCGTGCCACTGCCCGCGCAGCAGCACATGCACCACGCCGGCCAGCGCCAGCGCCACGCCCAGCACCTGCAGGCGATTCACCCGCTCGCGCAGCCACAGCGCCGACGCCAACGCAATCAGCACCGGCGCGGCCGCGTACAACAAGCCGATGTTGATGGCAGTCGTGCTGCGCCCTCCGATATAGACGAACGCGCCGCACACCCACATGCCAAGAGCGCCGAGCACCAGCAGCTGGCGCGACTCACGCCGGATGTGTTCCCGTTTGATGCGCAGCTCGGCGTGGCAGAACGCCGCCAGCACCAGGGCCGCGAACACCCACCGAAACAGCGCCAGCGCGTGCGGGGCGATCACGCCCGGCGCCCAGCGCGCCACCAGGTAGTTCGCGCTCCACAGCGCCGGGGCGACGAAGATCAGGGCGTGCGCCAGGCGCACCTCGCCGGGCTGCACGGCGCGCGTGTTTGTGACGGTCATCACCCGATTGTCGGTGCCGCGCCGCGCCGTTCCCGCGCCGGCGCCGCAGCGTCACCAAGCGCTGCTTGTGTCACAAACTGAGGCAAAGCTGTTCCAGGGTCGGCCCGGTGAAGCGGGACGTTCAAGCGACAATCGCGCCCCTATGTATGCACTGTTCGAAGACGCGGGCAAGTTCCACGCCGGCCGATTGATGAGCGAAGCGGAAAGCTCGGCGCAGATCGAGCTCGATTCGGGCAAGCGCGTCAAGGTGAAGGCGGCCAATGTGCTGCTGCGTTTCGACAAGCCAGCGCCCGCCGAGTTGTTCGGCGCCGCCCAGGCGATCGCGCAGGACATCGACCTCGACCTGGCTTGGGAATTCGCCCCCGAAGGTGACTTCGGTTTCGCCGACCTGGCGCGCGACTATTTCGACGCGAAGGCTGGCGTCGAGAAGCAGGCGGCGGCGTTGTTCGCGCTGTTCGATGCGCCGCACTACTTCCGTCGCCAGGGCAAGGGGCAGTTCCGCAAGGCGCCGGAAGAAACGGTCAAGGCCGCACTGCTGGGCATTGCACGCAAGCAGGCGATCGCGGCCCAGATCGACGCCTGGGCCGGCGAACTGGTCAGCGGCGTCTGCCCGGCTGCGGTGCGCGAACTGCTCTACAAGATCCTGTTCAAGCCAGACAAGAACGGGCCCG
>JANNKS010000178.1:0-6326 GCA_031396425.1 Rhizobacter sp.
TACCTCGCTGAGGCCCAATATCGGTTCAACCGTCGCTTCAATCTGCGCTCCATCCTGGCGCGCCTGCTGCGCGCAGCTTGTCTTTCAATTCCAGCCCCGGCGCACGTCATTCGTGTGGCTGAGGTTGGTCGCTAATCAAGAACCAGCTTGAGCGCGATGGCGAGCAGATCGACGCCGATCACGAAGGTGAGGCTGCCCGCGCATGCCGCCACCACCGCCTTCGGGATCTCACCGACGTCGCGCTCGACCTGCAGGCCGTGGTAACACGAGATCGCCGCGATGCCGGCGCCGAACATCGCACCCTTCGCGAGCGACAGCGGCACCTGCCACCAGTCGGCGGCGAGCAGAAAGTCGTCGAGTTCCGATTCGATCGCGGTGCCGAGCGAGAACGCGGTGGCGACGATCGCGGCGGCGATGGCGAGGAATTCGAAGCACACCACCAGCAGGCCGGCGCCGATCGCCACGCCCAGCACCCGCGGCAGCACCACTTCGTCTTCGTGCGTGGTGTCTGACAAGAGCGTTTCGCTCAGGTCACCGCGCAGGTGCATTAATGCCACCTCGGCGGCAATCGCAACGCTGCTGCGCACGATCACGATCAGCGCCGTCACCAGCGGCCCGAGTTCACGGATCCCGCCGCTGACGATCGCCTTCAGCACGGCTTCGTTGTCGTCGCCGAGCAGCGCCATCGCACGCGTCACCACCACTGCGCCGAACAGCACCGCCACCGCCGCTGAATAGGGCAGCGCGCGCACGCCGGTGAAATGGATCTGCCGCCACAGCGCGTCGCGCCCCGCGTGGTTGGCCAGCAGGCCGCGGTGCGCGAAGGCGTGCACCACCATCGAGGTGTAACCCAGGGCGAGGCGGGAGCTGGCGGTGATCATGAGGGGGATTCGAACATGCGGCGATCGGGTGCCGCCTCCGGGAAACCCTGAGGCGGGTGCGCAGCGCAGGTTTCAGGCAGACGGAGGGAGCGGGTAGCCAAGTTGCCGCGCCCGTGTGATGTCACGATTCTCCGCAATTCGCGTCAGGAAACACTCGCGCAACCGCGAGTCGGAGATGAGCGCGGCCTGTGTCTGCAGCTCGCGGTAGGCATCGTCCAGCACCTCAGCGGCGCGCGGGTCACCGAGCCGATGCAGGACGAGAAAACAGTCCAGGTGCACGCGCTGCGGCGATTCGGCGCCGTCGAAGCTGCCCTGCTGCGCAAAGTGCGCGAGCAAGGTTTCGGTGTGCGCCAAGGCTTCGTCCGCGGCGCCGCGGGCCAGTGCAGTGCGTGCGAGGCCGGCGGTGGCGTCCAACCGCTGGGGGTGGTGGAGTTCGGTGCTCAGGTTTTGCGCATGGCGGAATGAGGCCTCGGCCGCTGTTTCATCGCCCAGTGCCAGTTCCGCCTGCGCGGCGCACAGCGTGCTGGACGCCTCGCCGCCCTTGTCCTTGATCTGGATCGACAGCGCCTGCGCCTGGCGCGACAGGTCTTGGGCCTGCGCCGGATCGCCGCGTTGCAGCGCGCACGCCGCCAGGTGACGCAACAGATGCGGCTCGGCGAAGCGCGCGCCGACCGCGCGCGCGAGGCGCAGCGCGTCATCGAGGTAGCCGCGCGCCTGGTCGAAGTCGCCGAACCCGAGCATGGTGTTGCCCAGGTTGGACAGACAGACTGCCTCGTCGGCCCGGTTACCCAGCTCGCGACAGAGTTGCATTGCGCGCAGGTCATGCGTGTAGCCACCGACGAGGTCGGTGTTGCGCGCGGCGATCACCGCCAGTGCGTTCACGAAACGCAGTTCCAGCCGGCGCTCACCGAGCGAGCGGGCAGCGTCCACGCCAGCCAGTGCGATCGCCTGCGCGGGCTCGAGGTCGCCCAGGCAGCACAGCGCGATCGCCTGCATGTGGCGGGCGCGCAGCGCCAGGGTCTGGGCGTTGTTGCGCTGCGCCAGTTCGAGCGCCGTGCCCGCGAGCGCCAGGGCCTGTGGATACTGCGCGGTGCGAAACGCCAGATAGGCCCTGCGCAATGCGACGTCGGCGCGGCGAGCGTCGTCGTTCAACGCTTCACAAAGTTCGGTGAGCGTACGCAGGGTGTCGGCTTGGGCATCGCGCTCTGCGCGCAGGTCGAATTCGCCTTCCAGCAGGGCATGCAGGCGCCAGCGCAGGGCCAGGTCTCGAGCGTCGACCAGTGCCAGGGCCCGATCCGCCGCAGCGAAGGCCGCCTCGTGGGCCATGCGCGCCGCGGCGAATTCGGCAGCGCGGGTGTGGTGCTCGCACGCATTGCGTGTGTCACCACCTTTCTCGAAGTGGTCGGCAATCGTGGCAAGGTGAGCGCCGGCGCGCTCGGCCCCCTGGTCGGCCATCCAGGCCGCGACGCGGGCGTGGCCGTCGCGGCGCGCAGGCCTGAGCACGGTGGCGTAGACGACCTGGTACAGCAGGTGGTGCTTGAAGGCGAACTGGCGCGAACCGTCGAATTCGCTCGGTGCCTGCTCGTAGACCAGATCGCGTTCAATCAGCGAGGGCAGTGCTTCGATGGCGTGCGCGTCGATCGCCGCCAGCGCGACGCTCCAGAACACCGGGCCAACGATCGCCGCCAACTGCAGCGCGCGTTTGCCTTGCTCGCCCAGGCTGTCCAGGCGCGCCTGCAGCACGCCGGTCAGCGTTGGCGGCACGCGCAAGGTGCGCAACTGTTGCGCGTGCACGGTCCAGCGGTTGCCCGCCGTGCCGATCGCGCCCTCGTCAATCAGCATCTCGAGCAGCTCTTCCATATAGAACGGATTCCCTGCGGCGCCGTCGATCAGCAAGTCGCGCAAGCCCGGCGGAGCGTCGGGCAAGTGCCGCAGCAGTGTGTCAGCGAGTTCCATGCTGCCCGCCCCGTCCAGCGGCTGAAGTGCGACCCGGGTATGAATCGGCACCGTGGCAAGCCAGGCCGGGTGACGCTCGAACAGCGCGGGGCGGGTTGCCGCAATCACCGACAGCGGCACGTCCGCCGACGTCTGCAGCAGCTCGGCGAGCCAGGCGAGTGACGCGTCGTCGGCCCAATGCAGGTCGTCGAGCAGCAACAACACCGGGCCGCACGCGGCCAGGCGCCGGACCAGTTGCGCGGCGACGTGGAAGCCGCGCGCGCGCAATTGCGCTCGGTCGTCGGCGATCCCGGCCACATGCGGGCTGGTACGGAAGTCGAGCCCGATCAGGTGGCCCAGCAGATGGGCATGGCCTTGGGCAAGGTCGGTGCCGAGGTCGGCTTCGAACAGCGCGGCGACTCCGATTTCGAAGCGGTGCCGTGCCAGCGCGGGGTCGGCGGCGTGGTTGCCCGCAAAGCGCTCGAGCAACAGCTCGCGCAGCAGCGCATACGCCTGCACCTGGCCCTGGGGGTGAGCGCGACCCCGGAACACGCCGCTCGCGCCGGCGTGTGACGCGGCCCATTGATCGAACTCGTGCAGCAGCCGGCTCTTGCCGAGCCCGGCTTCTGCGACGACCGTGACGGCGCGCGCCGTCCCTCTTTGGCCCACCGCTTCGAACTCGGCTTGCAGCCCACGCAGTTCGGCGCCGCGCCCGACCATGTGCGTCTGCAAACCTTCGATGCCGCGCGTGCGCGTGCGAAACGCGAGCGGCCGGGCGCGCCGCACGATGTAGGTCGTGAGCGGCTCGTCCACCCCTTTGATCGGCATCGGAGGTTGCACATCGACGTCGAACACACCGCGCACCTGTCGGTAGGTGTCGAGGCTGATGCGCAAGGCGCCTGCCGGTGCGGTCTGCTCCATGCGCGCCGCGATGTGAACGGCGGTGCCCCGGATGCTGGCCTCGCTGCCAACACCGCCACCGAGCAGAACGCTGCCGGTATGCACCCCGACACGCAAGTTGAACTCACTCGGACCGTGCTGCTGCGCCACCAGCGCGATCCGCCGGTGGCCTTCGTCGAGCAGCGCGAGTCCCGCGCGAACCGCACGCTCGGGGTCGTCTTCGGCGGCCTGGTCCGCGCCGAACACGGCCAGCAGGCTGTCGTCGGCGTATTGCAGGACCTTGCCGTGGTGCGCCTGAACGATGCGCGTGGCCGCGGCCAGCGTATCGTCGAGCACGGCGTGAATGTCTTCCGGGTCGAGGCGCTGGCTCAGACGGGTGGAGCCCACCACGTCCATGAACAGCACGGTGGCCTGTGTGAGGCGCTGCACGTGAACAGGCGGTGCGTTGCGTAACAACTCGATTCGGGCGCGCAATGTTTCGAGTCCCTGGTCGACCACTTCGTCGCCCAGCACGCGGCGCTGTGCCTCCAGGGCGTGCATGGCGGTCTCGAGCTTGTGCCAGTCGTTCATGGGCTGTGGCACCGCCGCGCGACGGAGCCAGCGTCAGTCCGGTGAAGGTACCACGAAGCGCGGGCCGACACACTCAGTGCGACGGCCGCATGAATTCACAACTTGCTTACAACTGCGGCTTCGGCTGCGCCCCGCTGCTCGGTAGGATGGCCGTGTCGTATTGCACCGATTTCGCGCCACGTCGTGCGGCGCGGTGCTCCGAACCCGGTGCCCCAGCCAGTGGCCTGTTTGCCTTTCGAGATTGCCATGACATCTGCCACCACAAAGCTGCCTTCAAGCGTCAGATCGACCGGCCAGGCCCGCCCACGGCGAGTTCGCGCGTCGGCGGGCTCGAGCGGCTCGGCGCGTGGACGCGCCAACGGCCACTGGCTTCTGCGTTCATTGCGTGCGCTGGGCCGTTGGATTGCGATGCGCGTTCGGCCGCGCAGGGACCCTGCGCGCACCGTGCACCACGCTTCGCGGGGCAGCGCGCGCTCGTCGGACCCGGGTGCGATTCGACGCAGCGACGCTCTGCGCCGCGATTTCAAGGAACTGCACTCGCTGTTCGGCAAGGACCTGGTCTTGCGGCGCTCGATGCCGCACCTGAGCTACGTCGAACGAGCCCTCGCGCGCACCGGTTCGCGTGGGCTGCTCGAGATTCCGCTGCAGATCCTGGAGAACGCCCTGGAACAGCTGGACGGGGCCGTGCTGGGTTCGTCGACGTTGACGCTCGACGAGCTTCGCGCCCGGCTCGAACGTGCCATCGAGGCGCTTGCACACCGGCGCGCGCGTTTCGAGAACAGCCGGCACGTGGAGGTGTCTGAGGCCACGCACTCGCTGTTCGAAGAACTCGAACGCACCTGGACAGCGCCTGCGCCTTTGTCTGAAGCGGTGCACTAGTACGTCAACACACAAGTTTAGGAACGTAATGGCGCCCCAGCTTCTGGTCCGCATCCTGCCGAGTGAATTTCCACTCGATGGTTCGCTGCTGGGCGTTTCTCACTTGCTGCCAGGCATCGACTTCGGAGCGAAGTACCTGTTGGCTGGCCACGCGCCGGTCCAGGCACTGGCGACTGAGGATGCCGATCTCGATCTCCGCCATGTTCAGCCAACTCGCGTGCTTCGGCGTGTGGTGGAACTCCACCCGGCGCAGAAGTTTGGCGGCGGCACGTTCGCCCAGGACGTCGTCGAAGCATTTCTTGAAATGGGTGTTCAGGTTGTCCAGTACCAAATGCACCCGACGCGCCTTGGCATACGCGCCAACGAGCAGTTCTTGGATGAAGGCAACGAAGTCGACCTTGCCACGACGATCGGTGACACTGACGATTCGCTGCCCCGCCTTGGGCTCGACGGCGACGAACAGGTTGGTCGTGCCGTTGCGCGTGTACTCGTAGTCGTGCTTGGCCGCGCTGTACGAGGTCATGGGCAGCGGCGCCCGGCTGTGGCCGATGAGTTGCAGGCTTTTCTCGTCGATGCAGATGACCGGCTCGGCTTTGGACAACGGCCGAGCGTACAACTCGAGCAACGAGTACATGCGACACCGGTATTCCTCGGTGAGCGCGCCAATGCACCACATCAG
Organism: Rhizobacter sp.; assembly: GCA_031396425.1. GTDB lineage: Bacteria > Pseudomonadota > Gammaproteobacteria > Burkholderiales > Burkholderiaceae_C > JAEMQF01. Next base: position 5,845 of record JANNKS010000178.1, read on the forward strand.
CCTGCGCCAGGGCTTGAGGTCGTTTTTTTGAGCATGCGCCGTACGGTTTCTCGGCTCACGTTGCCCATGCCGGGCTCCTGGCGTGCGGCTCGCTCGAGTTCCACCATCGTCCAGCGTTGCCGGCCCGTAGGCGGCGCCGAACACGCCAGCGCCGTGACTCGCGCTTCGTCGTCCGTGCCGTACTGGCGCGGTCGGCCCGAGCGTGCAACGTCGAAGACAGCCAACTCGACACCACCTTGCAGATACGCGGCGCGCGTGCGCCACACCGCCGTGCGCCCCATTCCCAGCACAGCCATGATCTGGGCCTCCGGCACGCCTCGGTCCAGCGAGGACAGAACATGAGCCCGATTGACCTCTCGCACCTGATGCAGGCCTTTGCTGCGAATCTCGTCCACGATCAAGCGGTCCTCGTCGGTCAAGTGCAGTTCCGTTTGGCGCATGGCAACACCTCCGTGCATCGAGTGGCGATGACGAGAGTGTAT